>CAVFUJ010000157.1:1946-3234 GCA_963625795.1 Anaerovoracaceae bacterium | reverse complement strand
GCCGTATACGGAGGGGTCAGACGTGCAAGGGTATCTTCCCAGAGCTGGAAGAGAGCAATGAGGTTATTCTTCCGCGAGAGGTTCGACGAATCAGAACTCGATGTAAGGACCACTAGGATCATCGAACTTGTGGCAGAAAAAATCCAGGAAAAAGACAAATCTGTATCGACAGAAGATGCAGTTGAAATGGCAAAAAAGATCATCGAAACCGCGGGAATCAAAATCAAAGAGTCCAAGAAGAAAAAGGGGGAAGAAAATGCCGCACCCCCCGTTTCCGCAGCACTGTTCTTCATGAGTATGAAACAGGCGTCCAATCTGGCGGATCTTGCACTTGCTGGAGATTATTCCAAAAATGATGTCAAAGAAGCACTGAACAAAGGCAATGGTGTGGAAATCGCATTGTTCGGAAGAATGGTGGCAGACGATCCTTCCCTGAATGCAGATGCATCTTCTCAGGTTGCACACAGTATTTCCACACATGCGGTAGATAATGAATATGATTACTACACGGCAGTTGACGACAGAAGCAAGGATGACGAATCCGGTGCCGGAATGATCGGTACGGTGGAGTTCAATTCATCTACCCTTTATCGCTATGCGACCGTTGCAATCCATGATCTGAAAAAACAGCTCAGCGATTCTGAAGCCACTGCAAAAGCAATGGAAGAATTCGTTCGTGCATTCATTCTATCCATGCCTACCGGAAAACAGAATACATTTGCAAACCGTGTTCCTCCGTTCCATGTAACAGTCTGTATCCGTGAAGACCAGCCTGTTAATCTCGTCGGAGCATTCGAATCCCCGGTCCGCACATCTTCTACCGGAGGTTACAACGAGAACTCTGTAAAGAAACTGCTCTGTTACGAATCCGAGGTCTGTGGTGATTTCGTTAAAGCCCCTTCATCTGAGTATCACGTAGGCTGGTGCCCAGAATCTGTTGATTCCGTGTCATTAGACGACTTGATCAAAATGATTGGGGATGCGGTCAGGGAGTTGTAAGAATGCCTACCCTGCTGTTAAGGCTGGCCGGCCCTTTACAGTCCTGGGGGGCCGGAAGCAAATTCAATATGAGGGGTACAGAAAAAGAACCGACTAAAAGCGGAGTGATTGGAATAGTTGCTGCTGCAATGGGCCTTTCCAGAGATTCTGACATTTCTGAATTGGCAAAACTCCGTTTCGGTGTCCGCGTCGATCAGCCAGGAAAAATACTGCGTGATTACCACACGGCTCACGGCGATAAAAATAAAGTCGCTTATGTTACAGAAAGGTACTACCTGGCCGATGCTAC
>CAVFUJ010000157.1:0-1833 GCA_963625795.1 Anaerovoracaceae bacterium | reverse complement strand
CTGATGAAATGTTGCTAGACATGATGATCGAAACTGACTCCGGAACGTTGTTCCATGACCAACCGATCACATATTCCCAAGAAGGACGCTCGTTCGGATTCAGAAAGGGCGAATATTTCGGCAATGCTGTGAATGTAGGTGTAAACCAGGATTCCAATAAAAAATCAGAAACAGACACTGACTTCTTTTCTGGAGTGAGGGAAGCAATATGACCTATCTATCTCGTGTAGAACTCAACCCATACCGTCGTGAAACAATCACTGCAATGAATTCTCCCCAGATTATGCACGCTGCAGTAATGGCCTCCTTTGTATCCACCGAACCTCAGCAGGGAAGCAGAGTACTCTGGAGGATTGACCATATTGGTTCTTCGGTATTCCTCTTAATTCAGAGCGGATCCAAACCCGATCTACATCACATTGTGGACCAATTCGGACGCCCGGACACGGGTCAATCAGGAGATACTTTGGATTATGAACCGTTTCTGGACAGAATTCAAAAGGGAAAGAAATACAGGTTCCGTATTCGGGCCAACCCAATAAGAAGCATCCCTACCGACGGTAAACGCGGGAAAGTCAAAGCACATGTGACAACTGCCCAACAGATTGAGTGGTTGTTATCCAGGGCAGAGAAATGTGGATTTACCGTTGTTTCTGATGAAAACGGACCTAAAATCGATGTGACAAATCGTTCGTTCATGAAGTTCGATCATGGAAACAGCACAGTTTCCATAGCAACAGCCACATTCGAGGGTATTTTAGAAGTCCTTGACAGGGAACTGTTTCTAAACACAATCCAGTGTGGCATAGGAAAAGCCAAAGCCTATGGGTGCGGAATGATTTCGATACTTGAGGTTTGATTATGCCTGTCGGTGCCGAGAAACCCGAAATACAAGAACTTCCTCGCATTCGTGAACGCTTATCATTCATCTATCTCGAGTACTGCGAGATAACAAGGGATGACAGCGGCCTGTGTTCACGAAACAAACTCGGCACCGTCAATATCCCGATAGCTTCAACTGCAGTGCTGCTGCTGGGCCCTGGTACATCGATTACCCATCGTGCTATGGAGCTGATTGGAGATGCCGGAGCCAGCGTGGTATGGGTCGGAGAACACGGAGTCAAATATTACGCCCATGGCAGACCGATAACCCACTCTTCTACTATGCTTATGCGGCAGGCAGAATATGTTTCGAACAAACGTAAACGCCTGACTGTAGCAAGAAAAATGTATTGCATGAGATTTCCTGGAGAAGATGTGTCCCGCTTGACAATGCAACAGCTCAGAGGACGTGAAGGGGCCAGGGTAAGAACAGCATACCGCAGAATCTCCAAAGAAACAGGAGTTCCTTGGAACGGCCGCTGTTATAATCACGAAAATCCAGGGGTCGGAGATGTAGTGAACAAAGCTCTCTCCATGGCAAATGCATGCTTATATGGTGTGGTGCAAAGCGTCATTGTAGCTATGGGATGTTCACCGGGATTAGGTTTTGTCCATACAGGGCATGAACGCTCCTTTGTGTATGATATTGCCGATCTTTACAAAACCGAGATCTCAGTCCCGGTGGCGTTCCGTGTCGCAGCTTCCGATCCACCGAACCTGTATCCTGTGACCCGTCGTGCCGTAAGGGATCTTGTGGTCACTTGCAACCTAATGGATAGAGTGGCGGATGATATTCGTTATCTCTTAAACGTGGATTCGGAAGAAGACCCAGAAGAAAACAATCTGGAACTTTGGGACGAGTCAGGAAACAATGTCCGTAGCGGACAATCTTATCCGGACGATTGAAATGATAGTATTGATCATATCCAAATGTCCACCATCATTGAGAGG
>CAVFUJ010000156.1:0-5634 GCA_963625795.1 Anaerovoracaceae bacterium | reverse complement strand
TTTCGGTATGTTTTTATCAAATATATATTTAACTTTATCGAAAAAAATAAATAATTTAAGCGGAAATTTTAGACAAAATGTGGGCATAAACGGTAAAAAAACGAAGTCTGAAAAATGCGAAAATCTGTGAGATCTATCACGCAGCCGAGGGCCCTTAGCAGATTCGTCTAATTATGCAACAGAGTACGCGCGAGATTTATTTTATTAATATGGTTGAATCCGAATGCGTTCTTCCTTCGGCTATTGTTATATACCTGATGACTATAGCACAACCAGCGTAAAAACGAGAATTGCATATCCTTTAAATAGGATAACAATAATCGCGACGTTACTTCAGATAATACTATGGGGTGAAAAATTGGGTAGAGGTCTTTATACCGCAAGGAAACTCAAGACTGACAGACAGCAACACCGCTGGCTGGACAGGGCATACAAGAAGAGAGTGCTGAAACTTAGAGAGAAATCGGATCCTCTTGAGGGTTCGTCTCAGGCACGCGGAATCGTCCTGGAGAAGGTCGGAATCGAAGCTAAACAGCCGAACTCCGCTATCAGGAAATGTGTGAAGGTCCAGCTCATCAAGAACGGACGTCAGATCACAGCATTCGCGGTTGGAGACGGAGCTATCAACTTCATCGATGAACACGACGAGGTTATGGTCGAAGGTATCGGCGGAAGGATGGGCCGTTCATACGGAGATATTCCCGGAGTCCGTTACAAGGTCATCAAAGTCAACAATGTTTCGCTCAACGAGATGGTCAGGGGAAGGACTGACAAGCCGGTAAGGTGAATTCATGGAAGAGAAAGCACTTATGTTCGGAAAATACGATCTGTCCGAGGTTACAGTCGCCGATGGCGGACTGGCTAAATACATAGACCTCACACCCACAAATGTTCCTCACTCGGGCGGAAAGCATGCAAACAGGTGGTTCGGCAAATCAAAGCTCTGCATCGTAGAGAGACTCATCAACAATGTGATGAGGACCGAGAAATACACCGGAAAGAAACTCAAAGCATACGCTGCAGTATCTGAAGCATTCGATATTATTGCTCAGAGGACGAAGGAGAACCCAGTTCAGATCCTCGTCAACGGACTTGAGAACGCAGCACCCCGTGAGGAGATCACAAGACTCCAGTTCGGCGGTGTCTCGGTTCCCAAGGCAGTCGATATCTCCCCTCAGAGGAGGCTCGACATCGCACTCCGCAACATGAGTACCGGATGCGTCAAAGCATCGACAAAGAACAAGAAACCTATCGCAAACTGCATCGCAGATGAAATCATGCTTGCAGCGAAAGGTGACATGACATCATTCTCGGTTGCCAAGAAAGAGGAAATCGAGAGAGTTGCACAGTCTGCCCGCTGATTCTGATAACTAAGGTGGAATTATGGGCAGAAAAGAGGATAATGTTAAGCACGCAGTCGGCCTGATGAAAACACAGCAGTTCATCAGGAACATCGGTACTGCAGCACATATCGACCACGGAAAGACCACATTCTCGGACAACCTGATTGCAGGTGCCGGAATGATGTCCTCCGAACTCGCCGGAGAGCAGCGTGTTCTCGATTACGACGAGCAGGAAGCAGCACGCGGTATCACAATCAACGCCGCATCGGCATCAATGGTCCACGAGATTAACGGCCAGAAGTATCTGATTAACCTGATCGATACCCCCGGACACGTCGACTTCGGAGGAGACGTTACAAGGGCAATGAGGGCACTTGACGGTGTTTTCATCCTTTGCTGTGCGGTTGAAGGAATCATGCCTCAGACCGAGACAGTTATCAGGCAGGCACTCAAAGAGCGTGTCAAGCCTATGCTGTTCATCAACAAGGTCGACAGGATGATTGTCGAGCAGCAGGTCACACCCGAGATGATGATCGACAAATTCTCGAAGATCGTCGCCGAGTTCAACAAGAAGATTCTGAACATCCTGCCCGCACCTCTCAACAAGGAGTGGCAGGTCAGCATCCAGGACGGTACCGTCGCATTCGGTTCCGCTTACAACAACTGGGCTATCTCCGCACCTTACATGAAGAAGAGCGGTGTTTCGTTCAAAGATATCTTCGAGTACTGCGGTAAAGAGGGCGGACAGAAAGAGCTCGCCAAGAAGATCCCGCTTCACGAAGTTGCATTGGAGATGGTTGTTAACCACATTCCGAACCCCGTCGACGCACAGAAGATCCGTATCCCCACCATCTGGAAGGGAGACCTCAACTCGACCATCGGAAAACAGATGCTTGCATGTGACTCAAAAGGTGAGGTTTCACTCATGATCAACAAGATCATCATGGATCCCCACGCAGGAGAAGTCGCAATCGGAAGGCTGTTCTCTGGAACGGTTACGAAAGGTATGACACTGTACATCTCCGGACAGCCCAACCCCCAGAGGGTTCAGGGTGTCGCACTGATGGTCGGTGCAGACCGTATCCCGATTGAGGAATGTGAGGCAGGTAACATTGTCGCACTTACCGGTCTTAAGGATGCAATTGCCGGTTCGACAGTATCGACACTCAAAGACATGGAGCCTTTCGAGAGAATGGCCCACTACTCCGAGCCTGTCGTTACAAAAGCTATCGAAGCAAAGAACATGAAGGATCTGCCCAAGCTGATCGAGGTTCTCAGGACCATCGCAAAGGCCGACCCGTCACTGAACATCGAGATCAACAATGACACCGGCGAACACCTGATTTCCGGTATGGGTGAGCTCCACCTTGAGATCACCGAATACAGGATCATCAACGAACAGGGAGTCGACATCGTTTCGTCTGCACCTATCGTCGTTTACCAGGAGTCCGTCAAGGGCAGGAACCCCTCCGAGTTCGAAGGAAAATCGCCTAACAAGCACAACAAGTTCTACTTCCTCGTGGAACCCCTCGAAGAGGGTGTCAAAGAAGCCATCCGCAAGGGTGACATCGACCCCGATGCGAAGATCAAGGATCCCAAGGCATTGGCCAAGACCCTTGCAGACGCAGGAATGGACGCAGAAGAGGCAAAAGGAATCGTCGCATTCAAAGGAAACAACGTTCTCCTTGACTGCACAAAAGGTATCCAGTACCTCCACGAGACAATGGAACTCATCAAGCAGTCTTTCGAAGAGGCTATGATGAAAGGTCCTCTCGCAGCAGAGAAAGTCGCAGGACTCAAAGTCAAACTCATGGATGCAAAACTCCACGAGGATACAATCCACAGAGGTCCCGCACAGGTTATCCCTGCAGTAAGGGACGGTATCTACGGTGCAATGTGCGAGGCAGGAAGAATCCTTCTCGAACCTATGCAGAAAGTATTCATCTCAGTGCCTCCGGACTACATCGGAGGAGCAATCAGCCTTATCAGTCAGCGCCGCGGAACAATCCTCGACACCGGAACAGACGGTTCCGATTCGACAGTTTCCGCAATGTGCCCTGTCGCAGAAATGTTCGGATTCGCGGGAGATGTCCGCGGTTCCACACAGGGACGTGCAATCTGGTCCACTGAGAACGCAGGATTCCAGCAGATCCCGCCCGAGCTTCAGAAGAAGGTCGTGACCGAGATCAGGACAAGGAAAGGAATGAACCCCGAACCTTACGACTCAAAGTACTACGCTGGTATCTGAGGCTTAAACTTAAATACAAAACACTATATGGAGCAATTCAGGCTTAAATAATCCTATAAAGGAGGAACAAAAACATGGCAGAAAAAGAGCACATGAACTTGGTCATCATCGGACACGTCGACCACGGAAAATCCACCCTTACGGGAAGGATCCTTCTCGAAACCGGTGCAATCGACCCGCACATCATCGAGAAATACAAGAAAGAAGCAGAAGAGAAAGGTAAGGGTACCTTCTACTTCGCATGGGTCATGGACGGACTCAAAGAAGAGAGGGAGAGGGGAGTTACCATCGATGTCGCACACAAGAAGTTCTACACAGACAAGTACTACTTCACAGTCATCGACGCACCCGGACACCGTGACTTCGTTAAGAACATGATCACCGGTACATCTCAGGCAGATGCAGCAATCATCACATGCTCTGCAATCGAGGGTCCCCAGGCACAGACAAAGGAACACATCTTCCTTGCAACCACACTCGGTGTCAAACAGATCATCGTCGCAATCAACAAGATGGATGCAGTCAAATACGACGAAGCCAAATACAAAGAGGCCGTCGAGGGTATGAAGAAGCTCTTCGCAATGATCGGTAACAAAGCCGAGAACATTCCCTTCATCCCTGTTTCCGCATACATGGGAGACAACATCAAGACAGCATCCGCCAACACACCCTGGTACAAGGGCCCCACGCTCATCCAGGCACTCGACAACCTTACAGTCCCCAAGAAAGAGACAGACAAGGCACTCAGGCTTCCTGTTCAGGATGTCTACACAATCACCGGTATCGGTACCGTCCCTGTAGGACGTGTCGAGACAGGTGTCCTCAAGCCCAAGACAAAGGTCGTCTTCATGCCGTCCAACGTCACAGGAGAGGTCAAATCTATCGAGATGCACCACGAGTCCATGCCTCAGGCAGTTCCCGGAGACAACGTCGGATTCAACGTCGGTGGAGTCGCCAAGAACCAGATCAAGAGGGGAGATGTCGCAGGACCTGTTGACAACCCGCCGTCTGTCGCAAAGACATTCACAGCACAGATCATTGTGCTCAACCACCCGTCTGTCATGACCGTCGGATACACACCTGTATTCCACGTCCACACAGCACAGGTTGCATGTCAGCTTGTCGAGATTCAGTCCGCACAGCGTGCAGGTAAGAAGCTCGAGGATCTCAGCTTCCTCAAGAACGGTGACAACGCAATTGTCAAGTTCAAGCCTACCAAGCCTCTCGTGATTGAGCCCGCCAAAGACTTCGGTCCTCTCGGAAGGTTCGCCATCCGTGATATGGGACAGACAGTCGCAGCAGGTGTTTGCGTCTCTGTCGAGAAAGCCTGAAGGTAATCCCGATGTCACAGCGTGCAAGGATTTCACTGAGCGGAACAGACCCGCAGAAAGTCGACAGTGTCTGTACACAGATCAGGGGTATTTCCCAGAAGACCGGTGTACAGATCCGTGGACCGGTCCCGCTTCCCACAAAGAAGCTGAAGGTCGCCTGCAGGAAGTCACCCGACGGTGAAGGCAGCGAAACATGGGACCGCTGGGAGATGAGGATTCACAAGAGACTCATCGACCTCGATGCCGACGAGCGTGCTCTCAGGCAGCTCATGAGGATCCAGGTCCCCGATGGCGTGAACATCGAGATCGTCCTCCGCAACGCGTAAACACATTAAATCAAATTCCCTTGGGGGCATTTTGCCCCCTTTTTTAGGGACAATCAGTTGACATTTTCTACTCAGATCAGGCCGCAGGCTGCATCTGATTCCGACGGTTTCTCCGATCTTCATATCAGAGAGCTGGCTCAGATTCCTCCGATTCTGAGGAGGATAAGAAAGTTTATATACGGTATTACTATCACAAGAATTGTTGGGCTGGTAGATCAGCTGGAAGATCGTCTGCTTTGCAAGCAGGAGGCCGCGCGTTCAAATCGCGCCCAGTCCACCATTCTTTCATACTGTTTTGATGAGCGTAAGCTCTGTGAATTATTCTGAAAATTTAGAAAAGAGATGGTTTGGTAAAAGGTTTGGAAGAACAGCCGTCAGAATTTACC
>CAVFUJ010000155.1:0-2028 GCA_963625795.1 Anaerovoracaceae bacterium | reverse complement strand
CATCTGCGGTGTGCATTTCTGCGGCAGAACGAGAGAGCTGTCGTCAAGATCTGCTTTGCATCTGCCTGCCTTCTGAAATCTCTCCAGCATCGCATCGACGGGGACGAATCCGTTTTCGTCAATCGGAATCCTGTATCTTCTCGTACCGTGTTTCACCCATACGGAACGTGTCTTCGGGGTGTCGGGTCTGCGACGGTCGGTCCTCCTGCCTGCCCTCATTCTCCCGCCTCCGCAGGCGGAGGCTCAACTCCGCTACCCCCCTCCGATGACCCATTTAAAGAGATACATATGTCATGCGTTGAGACTTCGTTCTGCCGTTCGCCTGTTGCTCTGGAATCTTCCTTCACAGGCGGAAGCTCTTTGGGAGCTTCTGTCTTCATTCTGCGGTATCTGGAGAGTGCCGTCAGATCCGATGACGAAAGTGTACAGTACCTCTCTATCCACTCCCTGCATGTACGCTCCGCCATGTTCTCGATCTTAGTGATGTCACTCCATTGAATGCCGAGACCGTGATGGTAGAGGTACATCCTGTTAGCCTTCTCGATTTTTTCATTCGGAGTGTCTTCTTCCTGTTCCTTCTCTTTCTGATAGAACTGACGGATTGTCGGCACAATTTCGTAACTTGAAACACCGGATGTTACTTTGATAAATTCCGTGAAGTCGAATCCGTCGCCCACTTCGAAAGTAGCATTGGAACCGGTGTCGTAAGCATACTCTCCGACGGCCATTTTCTCGGGATCCTTTGTCCACGTTGATTTGGGAACCTGAATGAAGCGCGGAATGTCTGAATAGATGTCCGACTCGATGATGATGTCGCGCGGATCTATTTTGACGTGCTTGCTGTTGATGAAGTTGGCTATTCTCTTTTCGTTCTTACTCCATTTGGCGGTTACATTGCCTGCATTCTTGGGATCGTTGATGAAGTTCCTGAATGACGGTCCGATGTTGGTAGTAACAGGTGTGATGCACCACATACAGACGTTGAATTTACGGATGATTCCTGCAAACTTCTTGATGTCCTGTGTGAGCCTTTCGAAGTTCTGCTCACCGGCGAGGAAGCTCTGAGCTTCATCAAGTAAAAGGACAAATGTTACGTTTTTACGGCCGTGTTCCTCGATTCCGTCTGCTATAATCGGGAAGATATCTTTCAGAGATCTTATCTGATGCACTCCTGTCGGACACTCTCTTACAGGATCTTTTCCTCTGACCTTCTTTACAAAGATTACGTTTGTCAGAAGAATCACTTTTCCGCACTCGGGCCATCTTCCCTTTACGAGATTTTCGCATATCGCCACTGCGGAGAATGTCTTTCCTCCGCCCCTCTGGCCACTTGTCAGATGGATTGCTCCGGGCCTGAACAACTGAGCCATTACACTTCCCAAACCACTCATTTTATCCCTCAACTATCAAGAAAAATGTCTCCGACCTCCGATGCAGTACCTTCCTTCGGCTCTTCGGAGATGTTCTTGTCTATCAGACCGATGTCACGCATGACCTGCTCATAGGTAATCAGCCAGAGTCTGAATGTCTCAGGGTTGATTGTCATGGTCCTGTCCTCGGGAAGAGGGAGGAGATCTTCAGTTCTTTTGTAGATCTCACGGTTCCAGAGCTGTACGTCGGGACAGGACAGGGAGAGGATGAGCTCAAATGTCTTCAGATAGGAACATTTTGTGTCACCCAGAGAGTAGTACATGATGAGTTCCTGGTATGCCTTGTTCAGGAGTACCGGAGTGTTGAGGTAGAACGGAGTCGTACGTGTCTTCTCAGACATCGTTCTCACCTTCTTCCGCCACATCTTCTTCCGGACTGTCGGCATCTTCGCTGTCTTCAGTTTCGACTTCTTCGAATGTCTCTGCCGAGTCCGATTCTTCATCTGCGGCATCATCGGATTCGCCGGCTGTTTCACTCGGCTTATCTTCGGAAATAACTTCGGCATCCGTTTCTTCCTGTTGCCCTTCGGATTCTTCGTCATTGATGAGTTCTGCAGCATCGTCGCATCCGTCCTCTACGATATCGTCCGATTCTTCA
>CAVFUJ010000154.1:0-2032 GCA_963625795.1 Anaerovoracaceae bacterium | reverse complement strand
ATTATGCATGGGAGTATGCGTTTCACAACATTCGCAATAATCCTGTCATCGGCCTTTGAACCGTAAGCAGCCATTGCAATATCCTTCGGCGACGGAGCGCCGACGAATGTTATCCTCCGTTCATTGCCCTCTTTGTCACGTGCTTTGGCATACCTGTGTATCCATGCACAGGACGTGTGCCAGAACTCTAAACGCTTTACGAACTCATCCCCGAGCTCCTTTCTGAAAAATGTTACCGCAATTCTACCTTTTCCGCTGGTGGCCGAATCCAATCCCAGTATCATTACGTTCTTATCCAATATCCCTGCACTGTATCCTCTCAACCTTTTGTTCAGATTACGTGCAGCCTCTGCATTCGTCCATGCGACTTCAGAATCATCGTCAAAAGCCAATTCATCATACATATCATCGGCAGGGTTACGGACATTGTCTCCTGAGATAGTCCATGCCACTATACACAGCTCACCTCTGTGATACCCCTGCCTTCCGATTACCCAGCGAAGCGCACTGTGCATCTTCTGGGTCGTTTCAAAGCCTATTGTACATGCCTGATCCGAATTGTCAAAACGACCGCGATACGTAAAACCGCTGCTGTCATTCGACGATATTATCTTAGCACCATCGCCCGAATTGCGTATCTTTTTCGGATGATATTTTGCCAACGGCACATAATCGCCGGTAACATAACAAAGGCCTTTTGTTTCAAGAGCGGACTCGACAAAAGACGTCCAACTTTTCATTATCGACTCGTCCTTCCACGTATCGATACATCTGTCCCCCGGGACAACAACCGCCCAACGAATGAAAGCATCGGACTGCTCCCCGATGATTTTTGCTACGGAAAACAAAGGAGAATCAGGCTTATCGCTCTTTTTTGCCAACAATCCGTTGTCATCCGTTGTCAGTACACCGTAAGAGACAAGATCGTCAATCAAAGTTCCTGATTTCAGATATTTGTACACCGATGCAATTTTTACATTGAGCGGATCGTATTCAACCCAATCCAAAAGTTGGGACATGTACAACGAATGTGATTTTTTAAATGCAGTTTTAACTGTGGCGCCATATCTGGATATGTCATCTACCAAGTAGATCAGTTTATCATCCAACGGATGGGGCTTCGGGGCACTGGTACGCGCCTCTGATTCTTCCGTACATGGAATGATAGTATTCTGACTGTCCTTATCAATCACTTCTGCCGAGATAAAACGACCCTCGTCGGATATTGTTACTGTTATGTGAGCATTATTGACCGTATGACAAATAGGGACTAACGGAATTTTCTCCGACATTGTCGAAACATCTTTTATGCAGACATCATAAGTTTCAACCAGTACGTTCATCCAGCCGTCACTCATATGCATCGTCTCCTGAAGTGCCGATCATTTTCGGTTTGTAATCTTTCACATATTTTTTGACAGTACATTCCTCCGGACGAATGAACTCAATCACGCCTTCCTTCATCCTCGGATTCCAAAAACGCGCCCCTAATTCGTTCTTTCCTGTCTCATCCGCATAATCGAAACCGTGGAACATCAGACCGAAAGGATAGTCTGAACAGGTGTCGTAGATACTTTCTCCCTCTCCGAAGTTACATTTTTCCACATATCCCTGACATTCACGTGTACCGAGGAATATATCTCTGCGACCGCCGCGATCCAATGCCCTGCATGCCTGGAAATAATGCTTATTCTCATTGCGGTCATGACGCAAATCATCACGATGCTCATTCCATTCGAAATGAGCCTTAACCTGATATTCAACATCCCTCAGATATGTGAAAATCGCCAAATCGTTAACGCCTGCTTTTCCGTAATCCATCAGTTTAACATTCACGGACTCGTTTCTTATCGGCTTCATAATACGTACTTTATCAATGTACCATTCTATTGTCGGTTTCCAATAGATAGATTCCGTTATCCCTTTCAGAGCCTGATATGTAGGCACCGGATATGTGTATTTCTCGCCCCCTATCTTCGTGATAGGATCTGTAAATAAGGCACGTATGCCCCATAATCTGTATTCTATTGAA
>CAVFUJ010000153.1:0-2043 GCA_963625795.1 Anaerovoracaceae bacterium | reverse complement strand
GGCTACGTGAAAGTGTTCGGCGATCTTATGGGACAGATCGCCGATAAAATGCCTCATGTAGGATGGGACAAATGGAATATGTTTTCAGAAGGAATTAAACCTATCGGACGGTCAATCCAGATTATGCAGAATGAGATTCGTATCGTCATACCTGTAAACGAGAACCCAATTGCTTCTCCTTCCCCCGATGTGACATTCCAGAAGACCTTCGTTCTTTCCGTGAAGCTTGTGTGGGTGACTTCCCTTCGGCGGCAGGTATCCGTACCTGAGTATCAGAACAACGGAGTCCAGATCCGCAAGGTCCGCCCCGCGATCGGCCATTCTTTCCCTACCTTTGAGATATTCGGGCATCTCGACGAGAGTGTATTTCGGATTGCCGCTGACATCGTTTCCCACCGGCCTGGTGTCCGACAGACTGCGGTTGTCCTTCAAGCGAAAAGCGGGACATGATACTTCCTGGTGTAGGCCAGCTGATCGGTTCCGATGAACGCGGGATGGGGATAGATGTAATCCCCCAATGCGTCAACAAGATCTTCGATAAGTGCCAGACGCTGTTTGGCAGAAGACGGATAAGTGACAATAAACGTCGTATCTACGCATTTCGGTTTATCGGTCTCCGGATCCTGCATGAAGTCATAACTGTAGTACGCTTCGGTGATGCCATGCTCTGACATGATCCTGCGCGCCGTGTCGATTATCTCTGCGGCGGTCTTTCTCCTTTTGAAAGGATTGCGGAACTTCATTTGATTGCCTCCCTGATTAGATATGGGGTTTTGAGGAATTTAAATTTAAAGGAGAGGTCGGTTCAGTAATTCCTGATCAACAACTCGTTAACCCTCCCCCTCGCGGATCCCTTGGTGTTCACGACGCGGTTGGCGGACACGCGCTCCACGGAATTCCCTTCGTAAAGCACGTCGAAGAAATCATCCTCCGGGTCGCTGTTTTTGGGATCGGAATTGCTCACGGCCACTTTCGCCCCTTTTTCCGACAGTCTCCGCACGTAGCCGGCAAGTTCCTTCTGGTTATCGTCATTGAAACGTCCCGCGGTGTACTCCGTGAAAGCGGCGGTGGATGTCAGCGGTCTGTACGGCGGATCGAAATACACGAACGTGTTTTCATCGATGAAATCCTCCGATTCTCTGTAATCCCCGCACACGATCTTCACGCCTTGCAAACGTTCGGACACGGCCAGGATGTTCTCTCTGTCGCAGATCAGCGGGTTTCTGTATCCGAACGCGGCATTGAATTTTCCTTTGCTGTTGACTCTGTACAATCCGTTGAAACATGTCTTGTTGAGGTAAATGAAAAGGGATGCAAGCTCTACGTTCGGTGATGCATAATCGTTTTTCAGATCGTTGAACCTTTCCCGGTTTTGGTAGTAGTATTCCTCCCTTTCCTCCATGTTGCGGGACATGTGTTCCTTTTCCTACATACCCAGACAGCGGATCAGAAGGTCCGGTTCCTCTTTGATCGAGCGGTAGGCGTTGATTAGTTCTTTATTCACGTCGCTGATGTAAACTTCGGAGAGATCGTATCTGTTCAGGATGTCGAACAATACGGCACCGCCGCCTATGAAAGGTTCGGCGTATTTCGTTATTCTTTTACCTAATTCTGCGGGGTAGATCTTTCTGATTTTCGGCAATAGTTGATTTTTCCCGCCCAGCCATTTGATGAACGGTCTGGCCTTGGTGGGGTTCTCAGGTATCCAAAAGGGGATCGGGGCCTGTACTTCTGTTTCGGTTGTACAGTCCGATAAAGCGTTTGCACTATCTGCATAGGGTGTATCCATCTTCGACAACTCCGTTGATGGATCTTCCGCCCGTTTCTGCGTGAAGGGTATGGGGGTGAAGGGGTTTAAGGCTAAGGGAGAGGTATGGTTCTGGGTCTTTCGGGTTTTCACAGATTAATGTTAAAAATTCCACGATTGGTTTAAATCGTCATATAAGCATACGAACGCGATTTAATGGCGATAGATGCAGCGCCAGGCATGGGGGATAATGCCGATAAAGAGTCCGGGATCGTTCTGGATCCCGAATACAGGAT
>CAVFUJ010000152.1:0-2058 GCA_963625795.1 Anaerovoracaceae bacterium | reverse complement strand
CTTTACTACTCTTCAGTGAAAAACACATGTAACGACGCACAGATCAGAATCGATGCCGCCGTTGCCGAGATCGATGAGTCGAATAAGAAAATCGCCGAATACGAAGCGATTATCAGTGACGTCAAGGTCAAAGGCAAAGAGGAAAGGGAAGGATTCAAGACCCAGAGCAACGAAGAGTGCAGGTAAGCACTCTTTAAGCCCTGCCTTCGGCAGGGCCCTTCGCCTGTTTTTACGGGCGCAGTATTTATCAACAGTGTTTTTGTTATTGCATTCATGGCAATGCTAGATATCGTTTACAGGTATTCCGCCGAACCGCCTTCGGATGCAGACATCAGACGTAAGAGCGTAAAGGAGATGGAAGACTACATCAGAAGTCTCGTTCTCGAGATGCAGATGGCAGATATCTCAGCCGCTCTGAAGGTAGAGAAAGCCGACGGAGGAAGAAACACCGTCACAATCAACGGAAGAGCCGTAAGTCAGATTCTCGACGGCCTTCAGATTGTTATGTTGGACCCCACGGAAGATAACTGCGGATGCGACGGACCTGCAAAGAATCTGATAAAGATCGAGCGTTCCGAAATGGATTGGAAAGAGGAGATAATCGAAGATATTTCCGACACTCTCATGAAGAACGCAATCGCAAAGATTTATGCGGACATGGAAGCAGGCAGGATAATGTAATCCTTCCGTAACCGTCCCTATTTAATATCCGCTGTTGCTACCTTCCACCGATGTTCGAGATCATCAAGAGGGACGGACTCGCCAGACTGGGTAAGTTCGAGACGACGTCAGGCATCGTGTTGGAAACACCCGCTCTGCTTCCTGTGGTCAACCCGAAAATATTCACAGTCACACCCAGGGAACTCTACGACGAGTTCGGTTTCAGAGCAATCATTACCAATTCATACATCATCAAAAACAACCCCGCACTGAAGGAGAGGGCACAGGCCGAAGGTCTGCACAAAATGCTCGATTTCCCCGGTGTGATTATGACAGATTCCGGAACATTCCAGAGCCATATGTACGGTGAAGTCGAAGTAACAAACGACGAAATGATAGAATTTCAGAAGAGTATCGGCACCGACATCGGTACCGTTCTCGATATCTTCACCGAACCGTTCTGGACCAAAGAAGAGACCGCCGAGTCAATTGCCGAAACACTGAAAAGAACACAGCACGCCTGCGATATCAAAGGCGGTATGATGATCAACGGTGTCGTTCAGGGTTCGGTCTACCAGGACCTCAGAGAGGACTGTGCCAGAAAGATGGCAGACATGGATGTCGATGTCCATCCCATCGGAGGTGTCGTACCTCTGATGGAACAGTACAGGTACACCGAATTGGTCGATGTTATTATCTCGTCCAAAAAAGGACTCAATCCCAACCGCCCCGTCCACCTCTTCGGAGCGGGTCACCCGATGATTCTCGCATTTGCAACATTATTGGGATGCGATCTCTTCGATTCCGCATCATACGCAAAATTCGCAAGAGACGACAGATTCATGTTCATCGACGGAACGTACCGCATGGCTGAGATGCAGTCCCTTGACTGTAACTGTCCCGCATGCAGAGGACACACCCTCGAAGAAATCAGAAAGATGCCCAAATCCGAGAGGGAGGGACTCATCGCACGTCACAACCTCTATCAGATTACAGGCGAGCTTTCACTCGTCAGGAGATACCTGAAAGAAGGAAGGCTCTGGGACCTTGCGGAGATGAGATGCAGGGCACACCCCGAACTCCTCAACGCACTGAGAAGACTGAAAGAACATCAGGCATTTTTGGAGAAGACGGAACCCGTAAGCCGCGATGCGGCTCTCTTCTACACAGGATCGGAATCAAGATCGAGACCGATCTTCCTCAGGTACTACAGGAAACTTCTCACCAACTACAGACCGCTGACAAACAAAGCGGCAATATTCAACGATTCGCCGAAGCCCTACGGAAGACATTACGTTTCCGATTTCAACAGAGTGAGAACCGCAGGATACACTCCGATTGTGAAATCTCCTTTCGGACCTGTACCTGCAGAATTGGATGAAATTTACCCTCTGGCAC
>CAVFUJ010000151.1:392-2126 GCA_963625795.1 Anaerovoracaceae bacterium | reverse complement strand
CCTTACTAAATACTAGATAAGCAGATGGTTCAATACGTATCCCGAGTATAAATTCGGGAAATGTAGGCAATATCGCAATGGTCACTTTTGTTAAGTGATTTGTTGCATATGAAAACGAACCTGCAGGAGAATAATTATGATGATTAAGAACAGGGCAATCATGTTCGTGTCGGTTCTGATCGCTTTATCTGTCGCCGTATGTGCATTTGCATTTTCGGATGATGTATCGGCGGGAAGCACATTCGGGGGGGGGGGCAGGAACTGAAAGCAGCCCTTACCTCATATCAAGTGTAGCTCATTTACAGCAATTGGCGACCGATGTGAACGGCGGAACGGATTATTCCGGAAAATATTTTCTGATGACGGAAGACATCAGCATGGTTGATGAAAGTTGGACGCCCATCGGAACATTGGATAAACCTTTCAAGGGAAAGTTCGACGGCGGCAACCATTCGATTATCGGTCTGAAAATTACACGCAACGTTTCCACAGGAGAGACAACTGGTACGAAGATGTATCAGGGTCTCTTCGGTGCCACTTCTTCGGATGCAGCCATTGACAATGTAATGAACGGGTTCGAACTCGATACGGATAAGATCAAAACGTGGAGCGGATCGAGCGCTGTACTGAAGAATATTGTTTTTGAGAACGTTAGCATATACGTGCAGGGACAGGTCGCGGGTGCGTTGGTCGGTAAGGCTACAAACACCTACATTTACAATATCGAGGTCAGAAGCGGTTCGATTAAGACACTGGGCAACAGCGGAGGTGTCGTCGGATTCATTTCCGGCTCTGTTGTTGATAATGTAACAACCCAAAGTGGCTATAAGGTGGGCGCCGGAACGGAAGGCGGTTACTCCTTCGGGGGCATTGTCGGAGCCGTCCGTGACACCGGTAACAGTGCGATTATCAATTCAACAAATAATTCAGAGGTAAAAGTCATTCTTACAGGGGCAGGTTCCGGAGGAATTCTCGGAAATATCGCAGATACGCCTGCTTCCACCACAATTTACAACTGTATTAACAACGGAAACATATCGATATCTGAAATAAAGACGGAAAAAACAGACTACATTACCAATACAGCTACGGGAATAGTCGGAGGTTCCAACGGTCAGTTGAGTACATCGATAATCAAGTGTACCAACAACGGAAAGATTAGCAATGATTCAACATTCAAAGCCGGTGCGCTTGCAGGAATTACCAAGTACACAGCAGGTGTGTTGAGAGATTGTGTCAACAACGGTCAGATTGCCGGAGATGCTTACATCCGTTCAGGCATTATCAGTCAGAATTACATGGAGCTGAAAATCAGCGGATGTGAAAACAAAGGCACCGTTTCGACATCGGGTGATGCAATTGTTGCGGATGTGATCGGTTACAACGGCGGAGCTCTTGTAATTGAGGCCATGGAACTTGATTCTGCGGATGAAGTTGAAAAATACATCCCGACAAAGGTCGGATTCGCAATTACGTTCAACGGTGTAAGCTGTCCCGAAGGCTGTATTATTGAGTATAATCCGTCGGAAGTCGGAGACAACATCAAAATTACCCTCCAAAAATCATTCGCAGGTTCGACATTCAAAATCTGTAAGGGAAACGGTGTCGAGGTTCACGCAGACACTGTGGGAACGGTATCATTTGCCGGAAATATCACAGGTACAACTAGCGTTCACTCAGATGACGGAGTAGGGGTTACGGTATCTGCCGGTTATGAGCTGACAAGATTCTACC
>CAVFUJ010000151.1:0-382 GCA_963625795.1 Anaerovoracaceae bacterium | reverse complement strand
TCTACCTCTTCGGTAAAAACAACACCGTAGTGCTTTCGGGTAAATTTACTGAGGGCGTTACTATCGGCAATTATGAAAACAGGAGTAACAAGAACACAATTACGCTTGCGGAAGATTCCCAGATTACTCAGCACAGTCTGCTTGTATACGGTGATGAAAACAAAGTTTACGTCTCCGGAAGGGTAAATAATTCGACATCCAACCACGGAATGAGTGTTGTAGGAGACAAGAATGAGATTGTAATTAAGGAAACGGGATTCATTAACCACTTCCTTTCCGTCAACGGTACAGACAACAAGATCGACAACTTCGGCCAGGTAATGAGAATCAGTTTCATCGGTACAGGTGAAATCGTCAATGAAAGAGACGGAAAAATTGAAGG
>CAVFUJ010000150.1:0-2134 GCA_963625795.1 Anaerovoracaceae bacterium | reverse complement strand
TGTTTTAGAAACTAATTAACTTGACAGAAGGAAAGAGAACACAGACGCGAACGAAGTGAGCGTCTGTGTTCTCTTTCCTCAGTCGAAAAGTTGGTAAAAGTGGATTCTTTACAGGAATCGCTTAACATGCCCGCAAAGAATCCAGATAAGCGTACTGCGAAAAGACTAGAAAAACTTGAGCGTGAGAAACAGGCCAAAAAAGTCAAAATCTGCCAATATCGCATGAAAGGACTGTCTTACAGAGATATCGGCAGGAAAGTCGGAATGAGTCATCAGGCCGTTTCGGACATCTGCAGAAAACTGCTCAAAGTCGTAAAACCCGCCAGAAAAACTGTGAAACGCGGTCCGAGAGGCGGAAAAATCACGGTTACCGAGAAAGAGAAACTTGAGTTCAGAAAAGGTTTCAAGAAGCTTCTGCCCTCGGAAAAACCCGGACCCAAACCCGGAAATACGCCGAAATGCGACGAGATAGAAGCCGCAGTTGTCAAAGTCAGGAAGAAATACAATTTCCTCGGAGCCGAAAAAATCGGAATCATCGCAGGTGTGGATGCGTCCGCACCTACCGTCAGAAAGACACTGAACAGATGCGGATACGGCAATATCACCGAGAAAAAAGGACAGGCCCGCAAACGTTTCTGCTCTCCGCATCCGAACCATATGTGGCAGATCGACTACGTCGATCTGGGTGCGGGTACGCACCTCCTCTCGGTCCTCGACGATCATTCCAGGAAAATCCTGTCGAAAAACCTCAGACACACCTTCACTACAGACGATGTTCTGGAAATAATGGCGGAAGCGATCGGAAAATACGGAAAACCGGAAATAATCCTCTCCGACCACGGCTGTCAGTGGTACTCTGTGTCGGGGGGAGATGCCAGATTCGACAGTTTCTGTGAGGAACAGGGAATAAAACACTACATGGGCGGAATAAGGAAGCCTACCACCCAGGGAAAAGTGGAACGCTGGCACGGCACCATCCGCCGCGAAACGGATATCGACAGAACAGACGATATCGATGAGAAACGTGCCATACTTTACGAATACACGGACTTCTACAACAGTGTCAGACCTCATTATGCCGTAGGCCTCAGAACGCCCGATGAGGTCTATTACAAGACGGATCTCCCCGAATCCGACCCTGTTAAGCTGTACCTGCAGTGATTCACGTTACGGCAGCATATGTGCGGCAGCGGAAGCTGTCGCCGCATAACCGACGGATGCTCCGAATCGGGTCTGCGTGACAGCGCGGGCTTTAGAGAAAGCCTTGATTCTCACTCGATGACCTATGTCATCTCGTTCGAATCAAGGCTTTCTCTTGTCTATCTCTTATCTACAATGAACTCTATTCTCTTTCTGTAAAGTTATTCACTTTCTAAAACACCTTACAGCGGACATCGCAATCGGTATATCCGGTACATAAGATTCAGGTAAAGATAACATGACCGTAGTCGCTGTAACCTATGAGAACGGAGAAGTGTTCCAACACTTCGGAAAGACATCCGAATTCAAATTATTCGAAATTGTCGACAACAAAATTGTTGCCGAGGAAATCATCGGCAACGGAGGATTCGGTCACGGTTCCCTTGCCGGATATCTCAAAGATAACAACGTATCAGTGCTCATCTGCGGAGGAATCGGAAGCGGTGCGATCAACATGCTCGGTTCCGAAGGTATCAAAGTGTTCCCGGGTGCGTCGGGTTCCGTCGATGCTGTTATTCAGAACTACATCAACGGAAAGATGTGCGCCTCGGCGGAATGCACCTGCAAATCGCATGAAGGCGTGCACGAGTGCTCCTGCGGAAAGCACTGAAAATTATTTCTTCTCGACCGAGACGTCGACTTTCTTTCTCTGACGCCCTCCGGTCTTTTTCAGTTTTCCCTGACTGATAGCCCATTCGTAATTGGGCATTTCGGGCGGAGAAATCAGAACACGGTCTCCTTTGGAATATTTTCTTCCTGTAGACCAGTTTGTGAAAGAAGACAATACGCGGTATTCGTCCGCATCCATGACAATCTCCCTTACATTCGGACGTCCTTTCATCTCGGAATACGTTCCGGCGAATACTTTGATATGATGATCTTTCACTTCGATTACTTTTGTACAGACAGTATCCAAAAAGTATCTGTCGTGTGT
>CAVFUJ010000149.1:0-2143 GCA_963625795.1 Anaerovoracaceae bacterium | reverse complement strand
GATGTACGTACTGTCCATAGACGGATCTGAAACCGAATTCGATGTAACAGTTGAACAGGCCGTTCTTTCGATGGGTAAAAATCCCGATTCGTACATTTACCTCATCGGAAGCGAACCGATTCCGATGGATACGGTTCCGTCGGACTGCAAAGTAAGGGCAGTGAGGGTTGCCTCCGGAGGATAAAATGGAAGATTTCGGACCTATCGACGGCGAATGGCTCCAAAAAGCCAAGAAAAGATACGCTTCGGCGGTCATCGGCGCCCCGGGTGCCGACAGAATTCCCGTCGATCCGATGATGCTTTCGCATTCCACGATACTTTACGGACACACCATCAGAGAATTCTACGAGAATCCCAAACTTGCTGCGGTATGTCTTGCGCATGCGCAGCAGCATTACGATTTACTTCCGGTGACGAAATACTATTTCGCACATCCGTGGTTGCCGGAATTGGGAATCAATCTGAAGTACATGGATCTCACCGCACCCGTTCCTACGAACACAATTGCAGCAACACCCGAAGATGCGGAAAAGATTGAAATTCCGGGTACGGAAGACATTCTTTCGGGATACACTTACAACAGACTGACGGAAGCCATGGATTATATCAAGGAAACACTTCCCGGAATGTTTGTTCCTCTTGCGTATGTTCCGGAACCCGTTGGTGCGGGAGCGGAACTCTGCGGATTGGAACAGTTCTTCATGTGGTGTCAGACCGAAATGGATCTTGCGAAGAAATTGGTCGATATTTATGTCGAAACCGCAACGACAGGTGCTGAGGCTATAGCTAAAAGATACGGAATGGCTTTGCTGAACACATCCGCCGTTCTCGAGAACAGCGACACCATGTCACCCGCAATGATCAAAGAAATCTCACCTCCCGCATTGAACAAATTGGTCAGAGGCTGTCTCTCCAAAGGAGCCGGTCCGCAGATATTCTATCACTTCTGCGGCAACCACAAGGATGACTATATGCTGTATCCGGGAAAGATTGTGTTCACCCCTCTCACCATAATGCAGATCGGTTATTGGGACAGAGAAGAATTCCCCGCAAAGATAATGAAAGACACTTTCGGAAAACTCTGCGCAATTATGCCTTCGGTCGATACCAAACTGTTTGTCATAGAAGACAATCAGAAAGAAATTTACGAACACGCAAAATCTCAGATTGAGAACGGTATCGACACGAAATGCGGAATGATTTTAGGCACAACATGCGAAGTACCTCCGGTATCGTACGAATACAACATTAAATCCTTAGTCAAAGCGGCCGAAGATTTCGGAAGATACGATAAAATCGACAAAGAAATCACAATGCCCGTAATGAGCAGATGAATGTGTACTTTCACTCATTACGATGCCGCTGTCGATAAGGGTTTAAACAATCTTTACATTATATCTGACATGGGAGAATCATTCAGATTCATCCACTGTTCGGACCTTCACCTCGGATGCAGATTCTCAGGTATCTCGGACGCGGATGAACGCCTCGGAAAGAGGCTTCGCGAATCGGTATTCGCAGCTTTAGACAACATCGTAACATTCGCCAGGAAAGAAAAAATCGATTTCATAGTCTTCTCAGGCGACATCTTCGACAGTACCAACGAAACACCTCTTACCAGAAGCAGATTCGCGGATGCAATCGCTTCGGTGAAGATTCCGTGTTTTATTATCTACGGAAACCACGACACCAAGAGGAAATGGGAAACTTCGATACCTCTGCCTAAAAATGCATACGTTTTCCCCGAGGAAGTAACACACACTTACTACGAAAAAGACGGAAACAGAATTGCGGAACTCATAGGAATGAGCTTTTCTTCGGTTTCTCCCGACAAGGATTTCACATCCGACGTGAAGAAAGAAAGCAACCTGTTCTCGATAGGCGTATTCCACTGCAACGTAGACGGTGCAAACAATGATAATTACGCTCCCTGTAAACTTTCCGAATTGAGAAAGAAAAACATCGACTACTGGGCATTGGGACATATTCACAAAGGCGAAATGCTCGGCAGAATGCCTTATGTTGTCTATCCCGGAAACACACAGGGGATGGATCCCAAGGAAACCGGAGAAAAAGGAGCATATGCGGTAACCGTCAAAGACGGTGCCGTTGCCGATATTTCGTTTTTCAAAACATCCGCAAT
>CAVFUJ010000148.1:0-2237 GCA_963625795.1 Anaerovoracaceae bacterium | reverse complement strand
TGTCCACGATTATTTCGACCCTCGTTTTGAACATGTTCAACAAACTTTTATATAGGTACCGTAGACATAATGTCTACAATAGGTAGACAAAATATCGACATTAAGTCGACAAATTGTATGCATTATTGGCAAACAACTTTGGTTCGAATAAACAACGTTTGACCAAACACCAAGAACAGACCGCCGCCGAAAAATGCTGTTATGGGATGAAGCACCGTCAGAGCGGAAAGATCGTGAAGACCTCGGCTGTCTGATTCAGAGGATGTGAAACAGATGAAAATGAACAATGATAATTCTACAGGGAATGCGGAGGACATGTGGTCATCCCGTTCCTTCTATATGCACAGTCTTCTGGCGGCGGCATTGCTTTTGGCAATGCTGATCGTCGGATGCTCTGTGCTGAGTGTCACGGCGGATGAGGCGGATGCCGCCACATATGGCGATTACACTTACACAGTAAGCGACGGAAAAGCAACAATAACCGGATACTCCGGTAGCGGAGGCAACATAACAATACCTTCGAATATTAATGGGTGCGATGTTACAGCAATCGGTGACTACGCGTTCACAGGCCATGGGACGCTCAGAGAAGTAACTATTCCGGATACAGTAACGAGTATCGGAAAAAATGCATTCAGCAATTGTCATTATACCTCGGACTACGTCACGTACACCGGAATCACAAAAGTAATTATGGGAAGTGAAGTCACAACCATCGGGGAGGGTGCATTCTATAACAACAATACACTCACAACTATAGATTTCACAAAAAGTAACAAACTCATAACTATCGGAGATAAGGCATTCTATAAATGCAGGGCACTCACAGAAGTGACCATACCCGATTCGGTTGAAACAATCGGAAACTATGCATTCGGGGATTGTTATACAGACAATACTGACACTGGACTGCTCACAAAAGTAACCATAGGGAGCGGGGTCACAACCATCGGAGACGCGGCATTCTATCGGTGTATGGGACTTAATGAAATAACTTTCAAAGACGGAAGCAAACTCGAGACCATCGGAATCGCGGCATTTTACCAATGCTTTAACCTTAAAACCATAGACCTACCAGATAAAGTAACAAGTATCGGAACCGAAGCATTCTCTTGCTGTTCAGGACTCACATCAGTATCCTTCGGAAGCGGGATCACAACCATCGGAAGTGAGGCATTCTACGGCACGGATCCGGATGGATCTTCGAAGGGTGTGAAATTCTACGAATCAGACGGAACAACAGAGATTAATCCTGCATCCGAAACAGCTAAACTGAGTGGAAACACCTTCAAAGGCACCAACGGTAAACTGGTGAAAGAAGATCTGGCAAATGCCGGCAGCATCGTGATCACATACACAGACGGTAAAGAAGAAACCATCCAGGGAGTTACGGATATCGAAGAATTTAAATTCACAAATCAAACCACAATCAAAAAGGTAAAGATAACTGACGGAGTCAAAACTATCGGAGAGCGGGCATTCAGTAACTGTACAGGACTCACGGAGATAACCATTCCGAGTTCTGTTAAAACAATTGGTGATTCCGCATTCTACAACAGTACAAAACTCGAAACCGTAACTTTCGAAAACGGAAGCAAACTCGAGAGTATCGGAACCAACGCGTTCAGTAGCTGTGAGGGACTCACTGGAATAACCATACCTGAGTCGGTCACCAGTATCGAAGCAGGTGCGTTCACGTATTGCGAAAAACTCACTGAGATAACCATTCCGGATTCTGTTACAAAGATTGCAAACAATACATTCAACGGTTGTGTAGAACTCAAAACCGTGGTAATACCGAATAATGTCACAAGTATCGAATACTACGCATTCAGCGGATGCAAAAAACTTGAAGGAATAACAATTCCAAATTCAGTGACCGCGATCGACAGGGGAGCATTCGAGTACTGTACAGGACTGAAATCCGTTGTCATACCGAATTCAGTTACAACTATCGGAGAGGGTGCATTCGAGGACATCACATTCAATGATTGCAATGGCAACACACTAACCGCGAATGCTGCGAACTTATCTGGAAACACCTTCACAGGTACCGGCAACGGCGTACTGACGAAGGTCGATATGTCACTGACCAAAGACGGAATCAAATACGAATTATCCACAGAAGGTTCTGTAAACACTGCTACCGTAGTCGGTCATGTAGCCGCAGAGCTGCCGAAAAACGGAACAGTGACGATCTCCACGGTTACAGATGAGAGGACGGGCACTGCGGTCGT
>CAVFUJ010000147.1:0-2254 GCA_963625795.1 Anaerovoracaceae bacterium | reverse complement strand
GAGCATAATGTCGGAAGATAATTACCTGCCTTACACGAGTTTGTACCTGTCCTGGAGAATGTTCCTTCGATAGGTGACACAACCATGCATGTGTCTGCGAGGACGGGACCGAATTCTTCCATGATTTTTACATCTTCGGGGCATCTGGCTCTTACCGCTTCGGAAGTACAGAACCATATCTCTACGTCGGATCTTTTCTTCTTTTTGCCCTTAAGTAATGATGCAATCTCATGCATTTCCTTCTCTGTAAGATGGGGACATCCTATCGCAATCAGCTGAATATCGTCGGTTGTGTTCATCTTCTCGTGGGCATCTCTGAGTTCTTTCTCTCCGATGTGAATTACTTCCAAATCGGAGACATCGAAATCTTTCGCTTCGGGAGTTACACCTTCGACGTGGAACATCGCAACCGCACCTGCGGCCGCCATAGCAGCCGCCATGGTCTTGCCTTCTTCCATTCCGGGTTTTATTCCTCTGTAATACGGAATACCTCCTCCGATAACGGAACCGACTGCCTGTCCCAAGAGAGAGTGAGAGAACAGTGTATTCGGAATATCCGCGTCAATAACAACGGTAGGCGCTCTGTTTTCTTTGATATGCAACCCGTAACATGCGGTTTTACCCAAAATAGCGGCTGCAAGTGCACCGGGGCCTCCTTCTCTGTTAGTCCTCGCTCCTACGAATGAATTCACATAAGATAATGCGGAAGATTCCGCCCATGCGACATGATCTCCCAACTTAGGAACATTCACTCCGTCATACGGAGTACAGGAACAGGTTGTTCTGATGCCCATCGCACCGTATAAATCGATAATGCGCTGCTGTTTTTCGGCAAAGGCTTCGGAAATGTGCATTTCCTTCCATCTTTTCCTGTCCATTCCGACAGGATTCAGTGTGGAGGGAACTCTTACCTTCGCACCGCCTTTTACCATATCTTCGAGATAAAGCAGTCCTCCGTCGCCGATAGTCTTGTAAGACGCACCCGAAAGATGTGCAGATGTAATATCAACAAGACCGTCCGCACCGTATATCTTCCCAAGTGCCACGATCAGTTCCATGGCCTTCTGGGCACCCTCTCCGTTTTCACCGTCGAGGATTGCCTGCTCCTCTCTCGTAAGATCCATACTGCCGCGAACACGTTACATATAGATAGTGTTGATGTTCAGCGTCTGCCGTTGTGAATGTCTTCGTAGGCTTCCACTGTGTTACGCATCTCGTCCGCGGTGAGTTTTCCCAGGACGTACATGGAATCGAAGGGAGCGTCATCTGATATGAGAGTAATGCCGGGATTGATGCAGTTGTTTCTTTCGTAGAAATCCTGACGCCTGACTCTCATTTCGTAATCCTCTGCGTCTCTGTCTTTGGGCTCCACGACAAGGAATACTCTGCTGTCGGAATGCGCTTCTCTTATGCAGTTGATTAATCTGGAACCGTAGCCTTTACAGCGGACCTGCGGTACGGTTGCCATGTAGACCCAGAATGTACAGCCGTTTAACGTAAAGGTGTACGTAAAGCCGATGAATTCTCCGTCGTCACGGTATTCCGTGAGCCTTCCGCCTCTTCCAAACGTTCTTTTGATGTTTTCTTCCGGAACTTTTTCAATCTCCGAAAATGATGAAGAGTACAATTCGGAGATCTCCGGCGTGAATTCGGTAACGACGTTGGAAGTCAGCATGCGGAAGAGTATGTTCGGTAAGTAGATAATATCATATCATCAGTGAAAACTGTGTACGGAGGCTTCCGCCCCCGTACGGTTAAAGATATTGCACATTCACTGGTCGGTCCACTCGATGTTCCTGAGACAGAACGGGAGTTTGTTTTTCTTCTCCCTGTGGAATGCGACGCAGTCGCGGCACTTCCCGTGTCTGGGGCAGTCCGCTTTGGGGCATGTGCATGATTCCTCTATGCCGTTGTATCCGCACATATTTCTGATATTGCGGACTGACGGTTTAAGGATTACAGTTCGGTTACTATCTCATCCAGAGATTTTCTCTTTGAATGCATCGGGCCGGGTTTTGCATCTTCCGCAGGATATCCTACGGGAAGGAGATGTTTGATTTCTATGCCTTCAGGTATGTTGAATTCCTTTGCGATGTCTTTCGGTTCGAAATAACCGACCCAACAGGATCCGAGACCCAGCGCCTGTGCCTGAAGCATCATATGATCCGTTACAATCGAGGTGTCAATGTATGAGTAATCTTTTCCGCTGAAGGGACTGGTACAGCATTCGTCGAAAACGGCACCGATCATGAAG
>CAVFUJ010000146.1:0-2260 GCA_963625795.1 Anaerovoracaceae bacterium | reverse complement strand
GTGCGGGGAGTACTCCGAGCACCAGCCGACAAAAGTGTAATCGGCCGGATCACCCCCGCCTGTGCGGGGAGTACACTAAAACAATACAGAAGAGCCAGATAACAATATATTTACTTTTCCTTCTTTTCAGAAACGTTGTTTTAATTCAGTTTAATTTGGAAACAGAAAAATCTTGACATCAAAACGACGTGTTTGAGAACCTAGCTGTCCTGTGGTTTATTTTCTTTCATCATGAGTGTTATTCCATCGAAATCTACCGGTTTGAGGTTGCTGTTGTGAATCTTTACTTCAAAATGCTGTTCATTTCTGGCGGTTGATATGATGACGGCACGACCATCTTCGGATGAACGGACTATCCGATCCCACAGCATATCTTTAACACGGGCTGTAACACGCCCTACATAGACGCCCGTGTCGACTTCAAGGAGCCATTTTGATAAATCGCCACGTAAGGAAGGCGGACAGGATGATATCACGATAGTTATCATCATGATTTTTCATCACTCTTGTAAAGCACGCCACTGGGGAGTGTGTCACCCTTTTCGTCCCAAAGTCCGAGATTATTTGATAAATCATCATCAGGGGCCGTATCTCCGAGAATAAGGTGCCTGATGTCGTGAGCACATCTTTCCAGAATGTGATTTGAGTACATTGCATCGCGTACAGCTTTTCTTGTGGATGATCCGATGTTACCATAGGTTTCGGAGGCTATTCTGAATGCAACGGGAATTGTTATTTCTGTCTTGTAGAGATCTGCTATATCGTATACGAATGAGCGTTCATGTCCTGTATGGACGAATCCCAATCCCGGGGAGCATCCCATTGACACAATTACACTGTGAACCGCACCGTACAGACATGCGTTTGCGGCAGACAGCGCCTGGTTGACAGGATCTCCGCTTGAATAGTCTGCGGAATCGTAATTCCGACCGTTCCATTCAACATTCAGTTCCTTGGATAATTTACGATAAACGGATCTTATTCTCGAACCTTCTCTTCCGCGCAATTGCTGCATTGTCAGATGAGACACAT
The DNA here is from genome assembly GCA_963625795.1 of Anaerovoracaceae bacterium. Classification (GTDB taxonomy): domain Archaea; phylum Thermoplasmatota; class Thermoplasmata; order Methanomassiliicoccales; family Methanomethylophilaceae; genus Methanarcanum. Next base: position 1,228 of record CAVFUJ010000146.1, on the reverse strand, counting down.
CTTCGCCCGGGAAGCGCATCGAATACATTTCACGGGCAACGGCAAGACGGGTACGGGTGTTGGAAACTGCTTTGGCCTGAGCTTCCAAGAGAGAAGAGGAATGAGTCAGAGGCCTTCCGTGTGCGTAATATCTGACTCCTTTCTCTCCGACCCACACTACACTTGCACCCGAGTCACCGAGAAGTTCCATTGCTCTGTGCGTGATTGATGTGCCTGGTCCGAGCATCAATACGCCTATCGATGCCGAGGGAATCGATACTGTTCCGCGTTTGTCAATAGATACTATTGCACTGTCTTCCCTGCTGACTTTGCAGTACTCTAAGTAAATGAATGACATGCGTTCGCCGATACGCGGAAGTTCCTGGAGTTCAGGTTTTTCAGCACCTGGAAGAGTCATGCGCGTATTGTCGTCAGGAGTCCGCAGCCGTAGGCTTTGGCTCTGCCGATCCCTTCTGTCATTGCCCTTCTGAAGAGTTCTCCGTCTGTGATTTTCAGAACACCTTCAAAGGTGACTACACTCAGTGTAACATATTTGCCTTCACGTTGGAATTTCTTCATTTCGCGCTGAACGATTTCGGCACCTAATTTCCCGTCATCCGATTGGACGGAGAAACCGCATTTTGCCGATTTATCAGTCAGCCATTTGAGTTGTTGTTCAGCCGTAACGTGAGGGTAAACTTTCCCTCTGGAACCTTCTTTTTCCATCACTGAATATGTGGGGTTGGCTCTTAAACGGAATCTCCATACGCTTCCTTCAGTCATTTTGTCGAGATGGCAGTCATATTCTACAGTGTCCCACGTCTGACCTGTGGCCGGTCTGCCGTATTGTTCGACAATGTGCGTGAAATCGGGTTTACGTTTTGATTGGACGAGGAGATACAGTGCGTTGCCGACACGGTCTATGCGCCAAAGGACACGGTCTTCCGAATCTGGGTTGAATGATTGGAAAGAGGCCATAACCGATGCGTGCATAATCTGCGGCGACCCTAATGCCCTCATTGTATCTCTGCGATACTCATTAATCTCTACACGTGAAAGATACATCATCAGCCCTCCAACCCGTCGAATGCATCGTGTTCAGTAGTACATTCATTACTTTTTTCACCACTATGTACGACAGCAGTTGTTTCGACTTTCCGGAAACCGTATTTTCTTCTCTTCTGAGAGAACGAAATCGGGACATCACGCACCAAGTATCCTTTTTCAGGATTGTCACAGTCTATTGTCA
>CAVFUJ010000145.1:0-2275 GCA_963625795.1 Anaerovoracaceae bacterium | reverse complement strand
TAGATAGGGGCAACCGAAAGTGTTTTTATTCTACCCCACTAAAACCTATAGCGCCCTTTGGGTTTACTGTGTTCGGTAATTCCGACAGGTGAATATTTCCGATCTGCCGGGCAAATCTTTCGGATGAAAAACGTCTGTTTTCGCTGATGCAATGCGTTTTTTCGGTGCCGATTCTTTGTAATTTTGTACGGAATTTCCGCTTTTTGGAATATTCTATTATTTAGTTTTTGCGAAAGTACTTATATATACAACACATACGGAAATTGCAGAAACAGCGTACAGCCAGACTGATAAAAATCTGCAGAAAAAAGGGAAAACTCCCCCCATTGTTTCCAAGCAAAAGGGGAGGCCACCCGGGAAACGTGAGCCGAATGGCATATAACAGAAACAATTCCGATAATAAAAACACTCGCGGAAGATGCACTCCGGCAGACCTGAGAATGGGCATTTTCGCCGAGAAAACAGAAAAGAAGCCTCCGAGACCGATAACAAAAGAAGAACAGCATGCAAACAACATTTCAATGGTGGAAATGGGGGAGATTATAGGCAGTTTCCTGAAATGGAACAGCATTTATGTATCCGAACTCAGGGAAATGAACAGAAACAAAGTAGGCCGCCCATGGGAATTTGCGGATTCTCTGATTGCCGCCATTCTTTCCCTGATGGTATTCCGCAACGACACGTTCCGTGCCGTTGTGGGGTTTGTCAGACCTCTTTTCGAGACAATCGGCATTAAAGTTCCTTCTCCGTCCAGGCTTCTGGAGCGTGCGAACGAACTTGCCGGGCGCAACGCGGTCAAACCCGATGCAGAACTGAAGGAAAGATACGGCGACAGGGTTCTGGCCCTCTTTGTCAACGGAAATATCGGAAACAGAGTAAGACGCTGCGGAATAGATTCCACAGGGATTTCTATGTCCTCTGTCAACATGTGGAAGAAGAAAAAACACGGCATAGGTACGAAGGACAGGGGCTGGCTCAAAATCCACGCCTTAAGCGATGTGGATGCCGGCGAAATTATTGCGTATGCCATCACCGACGAATCCGTCGGCGACGGTCCGATGCTGAAAGTACTGGTCAATCTCGCAGTTGAAAAGGGTCATCTTTTCGACACTGTTTATGCGGATAATGCGTACGAGAGTATCGAAAACTGGGAATGTGTGTGCAGAACGCATAATATGAAGTTCGTAACCAGTTTCAGAAGGGATACTCCGCCGAAAAACAAAGGATCTTCCGAAAGAGGCGAAGCAACACGGCTTTGGTGCAGTCTTCCGTACAGAAAATGGGTTGAGGTGACGGGATACGGCGTCAGATGGAAGTGCGAATGTGTTTTCAGCGATCTGAAACGTATCTTTCCGGAGAATGTAAATTCGGTTACGGATGAAGGAATCATCCGTAATCTGTCGGTAAGAGTGCAACTTTTCAACGGATACAAAGCAATCCGCGCGGAGAATATCGGGGTAACGGGTAACGGCATCGTAATAGGCTGAAGAAGCTCAGGTCGGTTCCTCCGGAGGTTATGTAAAATTAATTATCGAACACAGTACTTTGGGTTCCGGCCGGGGGCGTGAACATACCGAAGAATGCTGGGACAAATAATCTGAAGAATATCCACCAGAAATCATGAGAATGATAATCAATAAAGAAAAAGGAAGGGCCCGAAGGCCCTGTTTTTAATTCACGATGCGTCAGTTGTTGCAGTGGTTTCAGTCAATGTAACTGTTGCCAGAAGCTTTCCGCTTGAATCATACGATGACAAATACAATGTCGGTTCAGAATCGTTAACTGTATATTTGACCCCGTAGGCATCATACTTAATTACAATATAATTGTCAACAATCTGATACCTGTAATTTGCGGATTTGGATTTAAGCCAGTTCTCAGAAACGGTTCCTGATTTTGCAAAAGTACCTTCATCTATGATAGTGTATTCCTTTACAGCATCTTCCGGGTTAACGACCAAGGCAATGGTTGTTTTCATATAATCTTTGTCTGACGTAGCCAATGATGTGTATGACACCTCGTAGCGACCTACAGCCGAATCAGATGAAGGAGTGATTGTTATTGTATCTCCATTTTTCACTAATTTCATATCAGGATCAGTGGAATGAACGAATTGTCCATACTGTGTCGTACCACTTTCCAGAGTACTCACATAATTAGTGAAGCCTTCCCACTTTCCCCCTATATATGGGCCATAAGAGGTGTATGTGATGACACCGTAATTCGCACAATTACTGATCTCTAATGTGATACGATTTTCACATTGTTTGTACAC
>CAVFUJ010000144.1:0-2299 GCA_963625795.1 Anaerovoracaceae bacterium | reverse complement strand
AGTTCAATCAGTAAATCCCTGTCTTTGAAGATGTCTCTGAACTTCATCTTCAGAATTGTTTTATCGATTGACGGGAAGAACTTCTTCACATCCATCTTGAGACAGTATCTGATGCGGTTATCCCTGTCGAGATATTTTCTGATGTTACTGACTGCACTGTGTATACCGTGATTCGGACGGGAAGCATGTGTCTGGTCGATAAGTTTGGAATTAACCTTATCCTCTACGGTCAGCGCTATCGCCCAGTGGCATATTCTGTCCGGGTAAAGCGGGAGGTCCGCTATGTCACGGACCTTTCCGTTCTCACGGATCTTGAACACGTGGTACTCCGACGATCTGTAAGAATGGTCGATGAGCGACTGCCTCAGCCTTTCAAGGAGAATATCCTGGCGTTCTCTGAACGCCCGGACTTCTCTTATGTTCTTACGTGAAGAACACGCCATCTTGGCTGCCTTCAGAAGCGTAGCCGTGGCATAGACATCGGAATAGCAGTCTCCGAATCTCTTCATGCGACCGCCTCCTGTCCTTCGTTGTTACACCCGATCTTCCCATTGACAGTACCAACCGAGTGTTCACAGTCTGTTGTTCTGGCAAGGGCCAAGGTCGGAATTACTGCGATTAATATTCCGAAGTTCAGGCGGGACCCGATATTGCTGTTCGTATTGCTCAAGCTGTTGTTGGCATTCACATACGATACACCGGCATTCGAACCGTTGTTCCAGTTGCCGCCGACATTCACCGAACGGGAAAGGGGACGGGCCCCGATTGTAAACCGACCTCTCCTTACGGAGTCTGAATCGGATACCGTCACGATACAGAGGTGAAGCGAAATCGTGACGGTACGCATCCGAACGTCTGCTTCTGTGCCTACGTCGGATGCACTCACCGAACGGACGTACTTCGGAGATTCCTCCGAAGGGCCTGTCCGTCCTGTTCTTTCGACAGATATTCTCACAATGATTCCTGTGCTGAGTATTGCGAAGGTGGCAGAATGGGAAGTCGGGGCCGTTTCTTCGCATGGTTTGCTGGTATGGAATGCTGGCTGTGGAACCGTCATGATGTCTGCCGAGATACCGGTGTACGTGCCTGTTGCCGTCGGTGAGTCCGTTGTGTAATCAGCTGCGGAAGCCGAGTAGCTGTCCGCATCTGAAGCGGGAGAGCGGAGGAATACGGACAGAAGATTGCATAGCTTAGTTGTTGTCAGTACTCTCAAACTATCTTTCATCCGTAATCCTCCCAGAAGAAAAGGTTTGGATCGGTACGGTAAACCCGTACCGACCGTCACCGAATCAGGGCAGTTTCCATCCTCCGAAGAAGATAACAGCTCCGACTGCGACGAGGATCAGACCGATTGCGATGAACCTGTAATCGGGGAACCAAATCAGACTGACGATACTGATGACGGCTCCGACTGCAATGAGTGCAATGAACAGCCATCCGTGTTCGTCGACGATGTCTCCGACCTGTGTCTTGGCATCTTCGTATGCGTTCTTGGTCTGTGTCTTAGCATCATCTACGAAGTCGATGAGGTCCTGCTGGAGGTCACAGTAGACTGTACCTGTTGTGGTACCGTTGCCGTTCTCCGCGACTACAGAAATCATGTAGTTGGCCTCGGAAGCGTAGACATGTCTTGCTGTGTAGGAGACGTTGTCTGCATTGTATGTGCTGATTTTGCTGGACGTTCCGTCTCCCCAGTAGACTGTGATGCTGTCTGCGTTGGAGACTGTCGTTGTAACAGTCACATCTTCGGGATTGTCGGATGCGGAAGTGATGAACAGCTTCGATGCGACGGTAGGTACATCCATGAACTTGGCTGAGGCGTAGACGTGGTATGTCACGACAGCGGATTCAGTGAATGAATCTGTTCCGTAGGTTCCCGCAGCAGTAATCCTGTACTGATACTCTGCATAGTTACCCGTGATTGAGGAAATCTGGGAAGCATCGAAAGTGAATGTCGGTGTTGCCGCAGCGGTTCCGGGGCTGTCTGTGACAGTCACACCTGCAGGAGCTGCCTTGTCGGTGACGGCTTCGATTGTTCTCGATGTAAACTCGACATCCGTTCCGATCTTTCTGTCGAGGGTTGTCCTGACCGACCATGAATCGATGTGATCTGCGTTGGCAGAGTCCGCGATGAGATTTCTGAAGAGCTTGAAATCGTCTCCGTTCTCTTCGATGAATCTGAGGGTCTCTTCGCCTGATGCGAAGTCGTTGGTGACGAGAACCGTCAGAATCGAGAATGCGGTATCGGCTGAGGCGTACGAATTGTCGTAGCTGAGGTTCAGTCTTACGTAGTAAGTAC
>CAVFUJ010000143.1:0-2302 GCA_963625795.1 Anaerovoracaceae bacterium | reverse complement strand
AAGTAACGCTGGCTGAATGAAAAAATCATCCGAAAACGTCTCTTACGGTCACGCCTCTGGACGTAAGTTGATCTTTGATCTTCATAATCGACTGCGTCGAACCGCCGGAAATGTTCATTCTGGAAAGTCTTTCGTTGAGTAACGGTCTTCCGTTCAGACGGTCGATGTAAGCCTTCTTCACACCCGTATCGGCGACTGCGTCTGCGAATTCCTTCTCTTTTCCTTCAAGATGGGATAAAACAGGTCCGATTAACGCATACGTATCCAAACCTGCATCGGTTAATTTTTTCAGCGTATCCAGACGCACCGAAGGTAAAGGGGCGCCGGGTTCGGTGATTTTACTGTAACGTTCGTCAATTCCCGTAACTGTAACGGCAACCAATCCCTCAAGCTGTGTGAGAAGATCGATATCGCGTAAAATCAGATCGGATTTCGTATGCATGTGAATCTTACATCCGGTACCGATTATTCTCTGAAGACACTGTTTCGTAAGCTCGAATCTCGATTCGGCGTACTGATAAGGATCCGTTACCGTACCGATACCTATCGTTCCTTTCACGTACTTCAGTTCGTTGGAAAGTCTCGATGCGATGTTGGATTTTACTTTCACAACACGCCACGTACTCCATTCGGAATGCGTTACTTCCGGTGCGTAACAATAAACGCAGCCGTGCGAACATCCTCCGTACGGATTCAACGAATAATCCATGTCCGGAAGTCCCGAGGGAGATAATGCGCGTTTGCACTGAATTATCTCGTATGCCCCTTCCCACTTCTGCGGGCCGAAGAAGTCACTCAGTGTCGACATAATCGTCTATCCTCCTCTGAATCATGAAGTCTTTCAGTATTTCCGAATGATGTAACCAAACCTTTCTCGGAATGTCCATTACGTTATCGATATGCTTCAGTGCACCCTCCAGCGTATCGAAACTGAACGGTTTCGTGGTAAGGGATTCTCTGACCCTTTCCCTCACATTCCACACGCCTACGGGCATCACGTAACCGGGATGCGCTTCCCTGAATATTACCGCTCCCGCTGTTTTTCTTTCTTTAGTGAGGAGTTCGTTGATTGCCATCCTCGACGCATAATAACATCCTCCGATGTGTGCGTATTCCGATCTTCCTTCGAAGAACTCATGATCGGATATCATCTCGATCTGTCTCCCCGAAGGATTCCAGGTTGTGTTCGGATACCATGCTTCAATTAATTCAAATCTCCACGTACACGGAAGGAGAAGAATACACCATCTGTTGTCCAGTGCGTGTAACTCGTAAACTCTGAAATCGTCTATCGTCGGGTTGTATTTCGTTGTCTTCAGGAGATCTTTTCCTATGATATCGTCGACTGCGGTGATACTCCATCTCGTGGGAACGAAACGTCTGTTTTTATCGATACCCATAGTTCCTACGGAGAATGCTTTCTGTATTTCCGAAATGAGAGTGCCGTTTCTGTATGCGTTTACCACGGCATCCGCAGCTTTCATGTCGGTATCGTAAAAACTGCGTTCGAGATACCTGTGCATCCTTCCGGAACCGGATTTCATATACTCTATTCTCGCAGAAGGTCCGAAAGGCTGTATTTCGTCGTCGAGAATAACACGTCCTTTCGGTTTGGAAGAGAATCTCGCTTCCATATCGACAGGTTTCTCAGTCAGGGCGATTTCCTGAATCTGATCTACGATCCTTCCTCCGTTACGGAAATCCGTCGCATCGATACGGTACTTACCTCTGATTAATCTGAATCTGAAATCCGCGATTTCGTCAATGCTTTTACCTTTCCACATCTCCGGTTTGTCCATAACGGATGTGTCTCCGAACTCCGGAGGTATTAACGGACCGATATCCACCTTCGGATAACCGTATCTTCCCACAAACACCGCGGGAGGAGAACTTCCTTCGATATCGGTCGCATCCATAACCCTCATTGATTTACTCTGGGAGTAGAATTTGATCATGAGAGGACATCTGTCCTTTCCGCAGAGCGCACGTGCTCCTTTGCAGATGATACATCTGCCGGATGCTGCAGATACGTCGTTGTACTCGACCATCCTGTCAAAGAAGCTGCCGTCCTTCATTACGGCAGATATTATGAAAACAACCCGTATAGAAATTTTGTATAAGGTATACAACGGATTATATCGCAATCTCATGATACGGAACATTATGGATGAGATCAATACCTTCCGTGTAATCGGCGAAGAGGGTCTGAAAAGGAAACATATGTACGGACTTTTCTCGAAATGCGCCGATTCAGGCATATCGTTCACCGTACGCATGGATGTCACGGAAACGGTAAGGTACA
>CAVFUJ010000142.1:0-2304 GCA_963625795.1 Anaerovoracaceae bacterium | reverse complement strand
TTGTAGAGCTGAGGGGACTGTGCAAGGTACGCTTTCTTTCCGAAGTAGTCAATCTGGAAAAGTGTTGCTCCTCCTTCCGCACCGGAACCGACAATCTTCGGTGTGTTGACCTGAACGAATCCTTTCTCTTCCATGATTTCGGTGATAAGCCTTACGGCAAGAGATCTGAGTTCGAATACCGCTCTGACTTCAGGTTTCCTGAGGTCCATGAACCTGTTGTTGAGACGTGTGTCCATCTCAACGTTGACTTTGTCGATAACACCCATAGGAAGAGGTGTTGCCGCTTCCGAGTGGATTTTCACTGCGGAAGGAATGATTTCCAATCCGAGATCGGTCTGATTGCTCTCTTTGACCTCTCCCGTTACCTCAACAACGGATTCCCTTGAGAGTGTAGTGAGTGTCTTGAACAATTCGGGTTCGATCTTCTTCTTGGGGAGTGTGAGCTGAATTACTCCGTACCTGTCCCTGAGTGCGACGAATGAGATACCTCCGAGATTCCTCGTATCCTGTATCCATCCTCTGACAGTGACCTCTCCGTCACCGACCTTCACCGTACTTGAGTCCCTTATGAGAGCTACCATATTATCTGTGCGCGCGATTGATGGAGGGACTATTAATATTATCGTCACTGATTTCAATCGGTATTGCGGGTGACTGCGGTTATTGTAAGAATGTCACCGTTTACGGTGAATTTTATATTGTAACCTGCGAACAGCATTCCGTATTCTCTTCCGTCATCCTGATAGGACGGACGGGGATCCTGACTGAGACATCCGATCAGTGTTTCACGTTCCGATTCCGAAAATACGGAGAGAAGATTTTCTTCGTATCCGACTTTGAGTGAATGGTCAAAAACATCTTCCGAAAATCCGGAAACCGCGTCTTCGTGACAGTCGGTGAACTTAATGTACGGTTTGATGTCGTAAATCGGAGTACCGTCCAAAAGATCGGCTCCTTCGACGATGAGAACATTTCCGAAAGTATCGTCATGTTCCGTTGAAATCAATTTCACTGAAGAAAGACCCAGATTGTTAGGTCTGAATGGTGATCTTGTTGCGAATACGCCCATTCTCGTGTTTCCTCCGAGTCTCGGAGGGCGCACTGTCGGAGACCATCCTTCTCTGTGATTCTTCGAGAAATCGAATATCAGCCACAGATAAGAGAATCCTTCGATACCTCTGATTGCTTCGGAATCTCTGAATTCTTCTTCGAAAACAATCTTTCCGATATTCTTAACGAGACCGCTCTGACGGGGTATCCCGAACTTCTCGCCGAAATCAGTCCGAATGTGTGCTATCGGCCTGATTTCCATCGTTTACCTCCGAATTGTGCATCGCGAAGAGCTCATCCGTAGAGATGATACTCATTGCATTATCGGGCATAAGATTCGCGGATTCCAATCTCTTGGAATCTATGTTACCGTCCCAGACGAAGGATGAGGATTCGGAAACTTTACGGGTAAGTTTTCCTCCGTTCGATGTGACATACTCGGCAATACGGAAACCTATCTCGATTCTCTGATCTTCGAAAGATTCCGCCATTGAGAACACTTTTCCGTTAAGGAAACCGTCATGATGCATCTTTCCGTCGTAGTACTTCTGAAGACGTTCCTTCTTAAAACTCAGTAATGTTGAATGGTAAACAACTTCGGAATCGACAAGCGCACCTTTTCCGCACATTTCTATGAGGTGAACAGGGTCTGTGTTCTCTTCTTTGCAGAGATATTGGAAAATGCGTATGCATGTTTTCGCATCTACATTGGATTCTTTGCTGTCATACGGTATTCCGAAGAGTTTTGCGATGGCGGAAAGACTGTATGAAGGAATATCCGCATAATTTCTGACCATCGATTTGATGTCGAGAACGTTGCATCTCATCGGTCCGAGACCTTCTCTGCGGTCCATGCAGCAGAGATATCTGAAGGTAATTTCAGGTGAATGTGAGATAAGAACGGTATCTTCCTTTCCGAAGATACTTTCAATCTGCGATCTCACAACTCTGTATCTCGGAGCATTCTTGAATTTCGAATAATCCGTACGGCAGAATTTCTTGGATCTGCCTGTAGGCTTGGATGCGTTGACGAAAATCTGTTTTGAAACTTCGATATTAAACGATTCATCCGCCACGGCGTAACCGAACATACAGAGTTCGCAGTAAAGGCCGATGTCGCGGGAACATTCAGAATCGAAGGCGATTATCTTCATCCTGACGGTAATCTCGGCAGAGTGTTAATATTCTTTCGTGAAACCGGCGCTGTTGGAAATAGTGGGGTAATTTAAAAGGGGTTTCGGCGGAGCGTATTCC
>CAVFUJ010000141.1:0-2344 GCA_963625795.1 Anaerovoracaceae bacterium | reverse complement strand
GTACAGTAAAGCCACAGGTACATCGTTCTTCATCAACACACTCTATGCGGTTTCCGTTGCGGTAAACAGTATCGAAGAAATGAGATACAGAATACTGAACGGAGAAATTGTCTGTTTTGACAAAGTGGATCCCGGTTACACCGTAACTACGGGCGACGGCATGTACAGAAACTGCAAACACAGAATGTCATTCGATTACGGCGAATTCTATAAATCCGCGGCGGAAACAATCGAGACCGCCAAGAAAGGAGATTCAAAAGACGGATGGGATGACAGAAGAGTGGATGAAATCTACTTTTCGTGTGTTCCGTGGATCGATTTCACATCCGTAAGACAGCCTTTGCCGATAGGCGACAGGGAAGGAATGAGTATTCCGCGCATAATGTGGGGAAAATTCACCGAAACCGACGGAAAATATCTGATGAGTATGGATATCGCCGCAGATCATTCCTTCATAGACGGCCGTTTGATCTCCGATCTGATAACGGAAATTCAGAAACGTCTCTCGGATCCGGAGAAATATCTCGTCTGAAAGTAATGGATAACGGGTAACAAGAGACGGTTGGATTTTCATCCGGTGCAAGGGGACCGTCTCTTGTAGTGATTCCGAGAACAGTTTCAAAGTATTTTAATTAGTTGCCGAACGGGCACTTTTTTCACACACGGCGAATCTGGCTGCCGAATCGGTACAGCATAAATACAAAGGGCTGTTATCGGTTTACATACATACGGTATAGTCAGCAGTGAGTTACCGGTGTGGGGGATCGGACTTGAAAACAGGATACAGAATGATGCTGATGGCTGCATTCATTGTAGCTGCATTGGCGGCGACTGCGTTTGCGGCAATGGGTGCGGATAATTCATCCGCAGATGACAGTACGGTTGCAATACCGACTGCAATAACGGGACTCAAATACAACAGTACCGAGCAGACAGGTGTCGCGGAAGGCGAAGGATACACACTCACAGATAACAAAGCTACGAATGCAGGCGATTACACTGCGACCGCAACCCTGATAGACGGTTACGTCTGGTCCGACGGTTCCAAAGATGTGAAGAAAATTACCTGGTCGATTGCAAAAAGTAAAATCAGTCTGAATCTTGCCCGCAGCCATTGCGTAACATACGGAGAAAAAATATCCGATGAATTGAGAGTGGTATTCGACGACGGTAAACGCACCGATTATGAAGGAGAGTACACACTCGCATATTCCGATATCGAATCAGGCGAATACAGTTCTGAAGAACCGACAGATGCAGGAAATCACTACGTGAAAGTAACGGTTAACAATTCAAGTATCGAAAATCCTGTGTTGACAGGTTTCATGTATACTATCAGTATGATAAACCTCAGTGACTGCAATGACGACGCTTTCAGTGTAAGCCCCTCCGGAGAAATAACATACGACGGAAACAAACATACTGTGTCATCTGTCACTTTTTCAAAGGATAGTGTGTATGAAACAATCGATAAGTCGGTTACAATCTATTATTCCAAAAACGGCTCGGATTATACAGGTGATGCCCCCGTCGATGTCGGAACGTACAGCATAAAGATAACGGCAAAATCGGAAAGTAATTACTATGAGACAAAAGAACTCAGCGGCATACTTACAATCGTACCGAAGACCGTCACTGTCTCAATCAACGATGTTATCGACGCAATGAACAACAATAACACATTCACTGATTCCTCACTTGATAACGATTTGAAAAAATCCAACTGCCGCATAGTTGTCAAAGAAAACAAAGATTACACCGTAACCTACAACAACAGCAGCTCAAAAATCGTTCTGAGTGATGACAATAAGACAACTTCAGCCGATACAGCGGAAGAGGTTTCCGATCTCTGTTCGAATATAACATTCAACATAAACAATGAGAATGCGAAAGGTTCCATGAGCGATACAGTCGCTCTGAACAGTTACAATCTTCCCGAATGCGGTTACACAGCGAAAGGTATGCATTTCGTAGGCTGGTCACTCACACCCGACGGAGAAACCATCGCAACGGAATCGATATCCGTGACGGAAAAGAATGTTACACTCTACGCAATATGGGAAGCTACCGAAGGTACAATCTCATCGGAAAGCACCTCATACAAATTCGCCGCAGATAACACAACAACAGGCGATATCGAAGTTGTCCTGAAAGAAGGAAAATCCGAATATACCCTTACGTTTGCCAAGGGAGAAAATGTCGGCGGAAAAACCGTTTCGGTTACTCAGAATACCGCAAAAACCACCGAAAACGTAACTGCATATGAAATCGATACCGACGGAATCGCGAACTTCAGCGTGAAACTTCCCTGTCAGAAAGGATTCGGTACCGCAACGGTACTCTG
>CAVFUJ010000140.1:0-2380 GCA_963625795.1 Anaerovoracaceae bacterium | reverse complement strand
GATATGTCGGATAACAAGGAAGACATAATCTCCGTAAAACTCAGATTCAGTCTTATGGGACTCAAAGTCGGAGGAAGGTTCGATACATTCGAGTACATTCTCGATACCGAAGACTCTCAGATTTCCGACAGAAGATACTGCGTACACGGAACGCTGTTCGAAGGATGCGGAAACTACAGAGCGCCGGATTCCGCAGATACGAGAACCGTTCCGACTGAAGTTACTAACCACATCGTAAATCTTGTATCGTATCTTATGAAGAACGGTTCTTTAAAGAAAGACTATGTCGGAGCCGAAGGATTCGACTGCACTTTCTTTGATTTATATGTAAGAACGGAGAACGGAAGCATTCACATCAAAGGTACCGACACATATCCGATGTTTCTCCGCTGCATCATGCTTATGATGAATGCAGTCGATTCGTAAGATACCATTTTATCAATGGTATCGGATGATGCACCATGCCTCCGAAATCGGATCTCTCTCCCCCGGACACTTCTTTTCCCGAAGAAGTCAGAAAATACAGGGATGCCACGGCAGAGAAATGCGATTTTTTCCAGTCTTTCGGAATAGTAAAAGGATACGGGAACGCATCGCCTGCGGAACTCGAATATTATATGTACTGGCGTTCTCAACTCAGAAAAGGAACATTGTCGGAGTGCGATTACGGGTACATCCTTCTGCGCCTGAGCGAGATGGTTATCGACGGCGATCCGAAAGAGAATGTCAGAGAAATGTCACTGATTCTGAAATCGTTCTCACCGTACTCCATCGAATACAAAGTAACATCGCAGACACTGTTTGAATACTGCCTGTACCGCGGCATAGACATGAAAGGTCTGGATCTCCTCAATGAATTCGCCGAAATTATTGCGGGAGAATATGTCAGAGGCAACTTCGAACTTCTCGATGCAAACGGCATAATTTACATAGGCAACAGGAACGAAAATCTGTATGATTTGGATAATACAACGGCATTCATTGTCTGCAAGGCACTGCATGCAATAGACGAGAATATGATTGAAAGAACGGGCGTAAGCATGTCCGAAGCATTCGGAAAACCTTCCGCCGAAAGACTGAGCCTGTTCAGAAATCTCATTTGGCACACCGATGATGAATACATCCTTGAATACCGCGACTACACCGCAGACAGGGAATTCATGAGGATTTTTCTCAATACTGCATTGTATGTCATCGCATTATTCGAAGACAGAAAAAAGGCGAAAAAATGTCCTGCGGCGGAATTACTGACGGATGATGAAAAAAGAATTATCGAACAGATAACTTCCGGAGACATTCCCGATTTTCCCCGCCGTGATTACGGACAATGTTATAAACTCCGCCCGGCGGAACTCAACGATATCAACCTTATCGATCTTGCAAATCCGGACGGTGTACACCCCAAGCCGAAATACAACCGCCTTTTCTTCTTCTTTTCCCGCCCGAGGAACATGGATAAATTCCTGGAGGATGCGGAAACCTACGAAGACGTGTACCGCACGGATGTACGTAAATACTGCAGCTACCCGAAAGACGGACTCCGTAAACTGTCATCTCTGAATCGGGAACAGCTTGAATACTATCTTTTCTGGCGTACATTGGCTGCAGAGAAAAAATATACAGACTGCGACGGAGGATATGTCTGGCACTATCTTTTCGAACTCGTGAATATGAACGATGACACCGAATATGTCGCGGATCAGATGATCGGACTCTACCGTGCGTACAGATCGGAGATGATTCTCAATGAATACTGTGAGTATGCGATTGTCAATGACATACCGTACATGATTGCAGATGCATCGGGACTGAATTCCGTTGCCGCAAGCTACGCCCTGGATAAAATGTTCGACAGAGGCACTGCAGGGTTATCGATCAACGCAATCATAGAAATGTGTATGATCAGAGGCAATAAAGCGGAAGATCTCCGCGATATTGACGGCTGTGCGGATATCGTAAACCGCTGTCTTATGAAAATAAACGATAAAACAGACATCAGGAAAAAATACCGCATAAGAACCAAGAAAGTACGCATCAATTCAATCAGCTGTGTCCGCATAATAAACAGAAGAGAAGAAACACCCGAGAAAGTAGTAACAGTCCACGGTTACGTCAGCTGTTCCGCATTCCTCAAAAATCTCCAAACTCTTACGAAGGGTGTCGTCAATGCACTTACAGGTTCCAGAAAACTGAAACAGCTTGAAGCGTTCGACATCGACTGTATTCCGGTAATCAACGAAGTGATCGATGAGATCAAAACAGAAGAACAGCTGAAACTCCGCAGAAAGATCGCAGGAAAGATATCTCTCAGTGCTTCATCTATTGAAAAAGCGGAGAATGATCTTAATTCGGTGTCGGAAATGATGTCTGTAGAGGAAGA
>CAVFUJ010000139.1:0-2418 GCA_963625795.1 Anaerovoracaceae bacterium | reverse complement strand
TCGTTGTTTATTGCTACAAATCTTACTCCTGTCTCTTTGATACGGTCGAACTGCTCGATGAATTTCGACATATAATTGGTGCAGTTGATTCCGAAGTCTCCGACGTAGAAGTTCAGAAGAACAGGTCCGTTTTTGAGTTCTTCATAAAGACTGAAGGTTTTTCCTTCGGTGTTTTCCGCCGTGAAGTCGGGTGCTTTATCCCCGATACCGAGTGTCATAATTACCGTAATTACACAGTGACGGTTATATTGTTCGCATTGTCCGGGGATTGCATCCTTCCGATTTCAGTAAAGAAACGATTGCATCGGTTTCTTTTTCGGGATTGTTCCACCACTTGTTACTCCAGACCCTGCGGATTTTCCATCCTCTCGATTCGAGATATTTCTGTCTGTGGTAGTCTCTTTCTCTTGTGGATGCTGCTCCGGCGTAGAGGGAATTGTCACATTCTATTCCCAAAACGTATCTGTTTCCGTCTTTTACGACTACATCGATACTGTAACCGCCGATACCGAAGTCTGTTTCCGCGTCGTATCCTCTTGCTTTGAGAGATTTACAGATCTGATCGCTGAAGACGGATGAGGAATCGTATGTTACTTTTTCCTTAACGGAGAGAGAACTGAGGATTTTTTCTTCTCCGTCTCTGTTACGGGAACTGACTGCGAATGCGTATTCGAGATATTTCTTCAGAAGTCTAGGGCCTTCGTTCCTGCTGTCCGATACGTCTAATTCTTCGGGGAGGAATGATGTCACAATGTGGATTTTTCTCTTTGCGCGGCTTATCGCTACATTGAGACGGTTTTCTCCTCCGAGGTTATTGAGCCAGCCGAAGGTTCTTACTATCTTTCCCGACCTGTTTTTGGCGTAGCCGACCGAGAAAATTATGATATCTCTTTCGTCTCCCTGAACGGATTCGATATTCTTGAGGAACAATCCTGTGTCTTCTCCGTTTTCCCTGCGTTCGGATTCTTTTTTGATCATATTGCAGAATTCTCTGTCTTTATGACATCTTTCTTCGATAATATCGTAGATTAAATCCCTCTGGGACGTGTTGAAAGTGATTATTCCGATGCTTTCGTTGTTTTCACGGTTTGTAAGAATATTATGAAGAAGAGATACGGTTTCTTCCGCTTCTTTACGGTTGCATCTGTCCTCCCATAATGCGTCTTTCACGAGATGTGTTTCTATAGGAGGTATCGGAGGAATGTCTACGTTCGGAGATACATGTAATCTTCCGTTGTAGAAAGCATAATTTGAGAATGCAATTAATTCCTCATACTTCGACCTGTAATGGAAATCGAGCATTACGGAATCGTACCTCTTTCTTGCGAGGTCCAATAAGCTGTCTTCGTCGGTGCCTTCGTCGGAATCGGAAGTCCACCTTCCGCTTCCGAGACTCGAAGGACGTAATTGTTTGTGATCTCCTGCGACGGCGACTTTCTTTGCACGGTAGATCGAGGGAATTCCTTTCTCTACGTACATTTGGGAAGCTTCGTCGAATACAAGTAAATCGAACAAACCCATCTCCAACGGAAGCAATTCGGATACTGCTTCGGGGGTCATGAGCCAGACTCTGATTCCTCTGAATAAATCGGAACCGAATCTCGAGATGAATCTGTTTACGGACCATCTGCGTTTACTCTCGGCGATTCTGCGCATTTCCGAAATCATTTTCGATTCCGTTACCGCTTTGAGAGAATCTCCCAGAATGAATCCGACTCTGTCTTCTGTTGCTTTTCTTTTATCGGAGATGTCTGCATCTACTCCGTTCCTTATCGTTTCGAAAGAATCGATATCGGAAAGAAGGTCTGCGTTTTCCTCTTCGAATCTTCTGAGACGGTCCATCAGAATGAATGCGAAGAGTTCGTCGTTGCTCATTTCATAGCTTGAAGGAATCTTTGTGTTTACGGAGATGATATTTTCTCCGTACATCCTCTGAATTCTGGGGAGTTTTTCGTATGAGGATAATTTTTCCGCATATTCCGGATACATATCCAGAGATTCCAACGTGTTTTCGGCATCGTTCAGCAACTGATCGATGTGTTTTGCGTTATAATTTGTGAAGTATCTGTTGAGGACGGCTGTCGCCGTCCTCATCATCTGTCCTTTTCCGAAGAGTCTGTCGGAGAAGTCCATGGAGTTGTAGTTACGGGATGTTTTGGATAAACCCCGTAAATCCGATTTTAAACTCCTTAATTCAAAATCGGTGAGATTTCTTCTGATGTATGCCATCCACGGGTTGGCGTCGAGGCATTGATAGTATGTTCTGAGGTCGTCTACCGCTTTTTTCTCGGTGAAATGCGTATATGATTCATTCAGCTGAGAAAAATCGATGTTCAGTAAAGTGGAAGAGATGTTGTCTTTGAGGAGGATGTATCTTTCATATTCTGCCGGATCGTTGAGATCCACTTTCTTTACAAG
>CAVFUJ010000138.1:0-2455 GCA_963625795.1 Anaerovoracaceae bacterium | reverse complement strand
TGAAATCCGGTAATCAGCAAAAAAAAAAAAAAAAATAAGGGATTAATCTCCGGCCCTAACAACCGGAGAGAAATCCGTTCAGTTTCCTAAGTTGGCTTTGGTGACTGCAGTGTCGATTTCTTCTCTGAGGTGATCGGGGAGACCGTTTATGCCTCCGACGAGGAATCCTCTGACAATCATTCCGACTGCGTCATCTTCGGACAGTCCGCGTGACATCAGATACTCAATCTGATCCCTCGCAATCTTACCGACTGCCGCTTCATGAGTCATCTCGACATCCGCATTCGTGGACATAAGTTCCGGAATAGCGTTTGTGCTTCCGCCGTCCGAGAGCATAATGCTTCTGCATTCGAGATGAGCCTTAATTCCGGGTGCGTGTCCTTCGAGACGACCGCGTGCCGTAATCTTACCGCCGTGAACGATGTTTCTTGAGATGATTTCGGCAGATGTGTTCGGTGCGTTGAGGATTACGCTTCCTCCGCTGTCGACATCCGACTGCTCATTGGCGATACAGATTGTGTTCATCTTACACGAAGCGCCTTCGCCGTTGAGATAGCAGACAGGGAAACTCTGCAGTGTTCCTACGGGTTTCAGAAGAACGTAGTTGTTCACGTATCTTCCGCCTTTCTCGACGATACATCCGGTCCTCGGACGTACTGCGGTCTTGGTGTCCCAGCTGTGAATCATTGAGAACACAATCGAAGCATTCTCTTTCACGTAGATTTCCGAAACACCGATGTGTAACGCATCGTTTACGTGGTGTCCCGTTGCGCATCCCGTGATAATCTCCAATTCAGCGCCCTCATCTACGATGATGATGTTGTGGAGTGTCTGCATTGAGCCCTTCTTTCCGATCATCATACATGTTTGGATAGGATTCTTTACTTTGTATCCGGGTTTGACGTGGATGAAGTAACCGTCTCCGTCTTCGAGATAGGTCTTTGCGGTGTACTTGTCCTTCTCGGGACTTACCGCTTTCCAATAGTAATCTTTCAGCCAATCGAACTTGGCGAGAGCTTCTTTGGTGGACATGACATCCACTCCTTCTTCCGCTTTATTCGTACAGTGGCTCATTGCGTTGTCGAGGAACATGATTGTTCCGTCACGGCCTTTCTCATCCGCAATGACGCCGACACCTTCCATGATTCCGCGTGTATCTTTGTCTGCAGTCTCAAGATCGTCGATCTTCTGAGGTTCGAACGAACCGAGTTCATACTTTTCGATATCTACGTCGGGTCCGTATGCACCCTTCTTCTCAAGTGCACTCTTCACTCCATCTTTACCATTCTGCATGATATGCACTCTCCGTAACCTCTTTCTCTGATGTCTTTGAGGATGTCCGTGGGACGTCCCGTGCACCTGATGAGTCCGTCTTTGAGAACGAATGCTTTGTCCGCTCCGATGTAATCCAAAATCTGTCCCGTATGTGTGATAACCAGCGAAGACACATGTCTCTTGGAGCTGGAATTCCTGCATCCTTTGCACCCTTCGGCGTAAAGAAGATCGTGAACCTTCTTTCCGATGAGATCGATGCTTTCCAAATCCACTCCTGATTCCGGTTCGTCCAGAAGAACGAATTCGGGACACTGTGCGGTGAGCTGAAGGAGTTCGGATCTCTTGATTTCTCCTCCGGAGAATCCTACGTTTACATCTCTCGCGAGGAAGTCCTTCATCCTGAAGTCTGTCGCATCGGGAATGCTCTTTCCGTTTGCCGTCGCTTTGACGAGGTCGCCGAGTTTTACACCGACGACATTCGGAGGCCTCTGCATCATCATGCCGATTCCGAGCCTTGCGCGCTCGTCGACGGGCATATTCGTGATGTCTTTCCCTTTGAACACTATGCTGCCTTTCGTTACCTTACATGTCCCGTAACCCATTATGGCTGCGAGGAGCGTGGATTTACCGGATCCGTTGGGTCCGAAAAGGACGCATGTCTCTCCTTCCTCCACATTAAGCGTGATGCCTTTCAGGATCTCTCTTCCTCCGGCTTCGACGTGAAGATCGTTGATGCTCAGCATTCTCTCACCTTGTACGGGTCATGCAGATACCTCATATTAAAATGTGCTTAACAGCGTTAACATTCATCTGGTGTCGTGTTGGGTCTTGAGAATTAACAATTGTGAATATGCCAGATGTGACAGTTGCAGATTCGATGTTGCGGCAGATCGAGGATATGTACCTGAAACACGGAGATTACTCAATCGATGACAACCCGTAAGGTGCATAATCGCAGTTATTGCCGTAATTATCGGTTTTTCGGGTGAATTATATAAGGTGCCATACCATCACATAATTCATGAAACAGCTCCCTGTCGGCACCCGTGATTTTAAAATCATCCGCAGTAAGGACAAATACTTCGTGGACAAGAGTATGCTGATAGGGCAGATACTGAGTCAAAACGATACAGGGGTGTTTCTGTATACAAGACCGCGCCGTTTCGGAAAGTCTCTGAAC
>CAVFUJ010000137.1:0-2495 GCA_963625795.1 Anaerovoracaceae bacterium | reverse complement strand
TACGATACCAGAGATCTTAGCTCAATGGTCGTAAAGGAATTGATTGAAGCGGGAATACCTGCGGTGTCCGTACCTCCGGGTTCCGCATTCTTCATGGAAGACAGGATTCTGAAGATTAATGACGATTATGTCCTGAAATCCATGGTTGAGAAAGGAATAATGCCCGTGATGTTCGGAGACGTTGTTCAGGATAAGAAATTAGGATTCGCGATATGCTCCGGAGATCAGATTGTGAAGATTCTTGCCGATATGTTCGACGCAGACCGTGTGATATTCGTATCCGACGTAGACGGATTGTTCGATCACGATCCGAAAACGAATCCGAATGCAAAATTACTGAAACACGTGAATTCCGATACGCTGAAAAATGCAGATACGGAAATCACCGTTGCAGACGTAACGGGCGGAGTACGCGGAAAGATTGAGACAATGCTCAGCGTATGTCACAGCAAAAGAGACTGCGTCCTCGTTAACGGTACAGTCGAAAACAGACTGCTGGCACTTCTGAAAGGAGAAGATGTTCCCTGCACCAGGGCGGAAGGTGAATGATATGGCCAAGATAGAAGGAAGGAAAGCGGACCACATCAACATAACACTCAATGAGAATGTCACTCCCGGTTACAGATACTGGGATGATATCAAATTAATACACGAAGCACTCCCGGAATTGAATTACGATGACATCGACACATCTTCTGTCGTATTGGGAAAGAAACTTGAGTTTCCGTTCATCGTAAACGCAATAACGGGCGGATTCGACGGTGCCGTTGCAATCAACAGGAATCTCGCAAAAGCGTGTTCCGAAATGGGCGTAGGAATGGGCGTAGGTTCCCAGAGAGCCGCTGCGGAAGGCGTAAGCAAGGAAAGTTACAGCGTAATCAACGATTACGATATTCCGTTGGTTATCGGTAACGTAGGCGCTCCGCAGTTGGTTGAGCAGAAGAAGAAACATGCACTTACTTCGGAAGATATCGGTAATCTGATGGACTTGATTTCCGCGGATTATATGGCGGTACACCTCAACTTCCTGCAGGAAGCCGTTCAGCCGGAAGGAGATATGAACGGTGTCGGCTGTACGGAAGCGATAAGAGAATTCGCACGTGAATTTCCGCTTATAGTCAAAGAAACAGGTGCGGGAATATCCCATAAAACAGCGAAGAGACTGGAAGGTATCGGTGTAAGGGCAATAGACATCGGAGGCATGGGAGGTACAAGCTTCTCCGCCATTGAGATGTACAGAGCCAGAGAGAAGAATGATTTACTGAAGGAAAGAATCGGTAAAACATTCTTCGACTGGGGAATACCCGCAACTGTATCATTACTTACAATCAATACAAACCTCCCCGTAATCGCATCGGGAGGAATACTGAACGGGTTGGATGTCGCAAGATCCATTGCAGCGGGTGCCGTGTGCGCGGGAGCGTCGGGTGCCGTGCTTAAGGCTGCGACGGAATCATCCGATGAGGTTATCAGAGTATTAACGGTAATAAGAGAAGAACTCAGAACGGCGATGATGCTCACCGGGTGTAAGAACATCGCAGAGTTATCGAAAACAGATTATATTACGGTCGGAAAGACTGCAGAATGGACGGAAGGATTCTGATGGATGCCAGAAAAGAACTTGCAAGGATGTCCGAGGAGCTCGACGGAGCGATAAAATCGTACATCGGAAATGAGGAACCGAACAATCTCATAGAAGCATGCAGACAGTACCCCTACCACGGGGGAAAGAGAATGAGGCCTGCGATGGTTATCGCCGCGTGCGGTGCCGTCGGAGGAGATAAGAGTAAGGCTGTGCCTTTGGCTGTCGCAATAGAGTACATTCACAACTTCACTCTGATTCATGACGATCTCATGGACGGGGATGAGAAGAGACGCGGAATGACTACGTCACACGTGAAATACGGAATGCCTACGGCTGTTTTGGCCGGGGACGGGTTATTTGCCAAGGCATTTCAGATTATTTCCACGATGGATGTTTCCGGAAATGTTGTCAAGAAGATTCTTTCGGTTGTTTCCACGGCTGTATGGGATCTTGCACGCGGACAGCAGATGGACATCAACAATGAAAATAACGAAAATGTGAAGATGGACGAGTACATTGAAACAATCCGTCTGAAGACCAGTGTTCTCTTTGCTTCCGGAGCCGCAGGCGGTGCTTTGGTAGGCGGAGCGAATGATAATGTTGCAAAAGCAATTCATGAGTATGCAATGTCACTCGGTGTCGCTTTCCAGATGTATGACGATATTCTCGGAATTATAGGAGATCCCGCAAAGACCGGAAAATCCGCAGGAAACGATATCCGTAAGGGAAAGAGAACGGTTATTGTATGTCACGCGGTTGAGAACATTAAGGATAAGGAGGATCTGAAGAAATTCCTGTCCGTTCTCGGAAAAGAAGATGCTTCCGAGGATGAAATCGAGGCTGCGAGAGAAATACTCAGGAAAACAGGCAGTATCGACTATGCCATTGATATGGCAAAGAAGTACACACA
>CAVFUJ010000136.1:0-2504 GCA_963625795.1 Anaerovoracaceae bacterium | reverse complement strand
GGATAAACGGAATCTCTGATCATTCCGATCGGAGTGCAGTTGATGATAATATCGTAATCGGAAACATCCGGATCGGATGAAGGTTCTACGAGTAAATCATCGCACAGTTCCAAAAGAGTGACTTCGTTCCTTGCAAGAACGTGAACGTCGCATCCCAACGACTTCATTGCATACGCAGAAGCTCTTGCGGCTCCTCCCGAACCTACGACGATAACACGTTTTCCTCTGATGTTGCCGCAGTTTCTGTTGAATGCGTGCATTATTCCTTTGCAGTCTGTGTTGTATCCCGTAAGTTTACCGTCGTCATTTACAATGGTATTCACTGCACCGATTTTGATGGATTCTTCGGAACATTCGTCAAGAACGGACATAATCTCCGTTTTGAAAGGAATCGTGACATTCAGTCCTCTTATCTGATACTGAACCATCACTTCCCCCATTCTGTCCGATGTTTTGGAATCAAACGTAAGGGAAATTGCATTCAGTCCCGCTTTCTTTATCGCAGCTTCCTGCATTGCGGTAAATCTGTTGTCACCGATATTGCACCCTGTGATTCCCACAATCGTACAGTCATCGCCCAAATCATCAAGCATATCGGCTTCCAACTGACCGTCTGCGGTAGGCTCTCCGATGTAACCGAATGTAAATTCGTTTCCGAGGAGATTGCTTCTCAGTCTTGTGACTGTACCCATATCTCCCATACCGATCAGAACGTGACGTTTGTCGATGATCTGCGAAGCCTCGTACAGTTTACTAAGATCTTTGAATGAATTAACTGTAAACGCACCTTTCGCGATATCCTGTACCTTCGAGAACATATTCACAATTTCACACACGTCAGGAGTTCCTTTGAAATCGTGATAGGAACGTATGCTTCTGTATCCGTGAAGTATTTCGATGCCGTTATCCACGTAACCGTTGAATCCCGGAGGAATCAGGGAAGGACTTCTTCCGCATAATGTAATGATGGTATCCGAATCCACGTTGTCCGGAACTTTGTCGAAAACATCCATGCGGACTTCTTCGTAATCGTAACGGAAGGTAAGCTCGTGCTTCTTCCCGTATGTAGAACATATACGCATCAGAACGACTCCTTCGTAAGGAATATCGATAAACTAGCTGTCATTTTTTCACGGTTTCCGGCGTTGCCTTCCATTGGATGACGTCCTGTGTTTACGACCAGAGATTACAGCCATATTAAAGTGTTCATGTGCTCCTGTGTACACTCTCTTCGGAAGATGTTTCTGTATGCGAATCTTCCCTGTTTATCATCAGAATACCGATGAAAACGAACACCATGCCTATGACTGTAATCACTGTCGGTATTTCGCCGAAGAACATTGCACCGACAATCGCACACATCACAACTTCCAGGAATAACACAACCGAAGACATTGTTGCCGAGATACCTTTCAGACATAATGCGTGCATATAATACGGAATCAAAGTAAACACGATTCCGAGCATCAGAACCTGATACAGTGTGTTGGTATCCGAGAATGTAATCTGCACCATCGAAACAGGATCGCAGAACGGGAATGTGCATACCGAACTTACAAGGAAGATGTAGAAAAGAATCGTTCCCGAATTGCATCCGTTGTCTGTTACTTTCTTCACACCGACAGTATACAATGCAAAGGTAAATCCGGAAATCAATCCCACTACGATACCTGCCGCATTCACTTCTCCCACTCCTCCCAGGACACCGGAGACCATCATACATCCGACAAATGCAACAATCAGCGACAGTTTCTGTATTCTGCTGAGTCTTTCCCTGAACAGGAAATACGAGATTACAGCAACAAAATACGGTTCCGTATTTTCCAAAACCGCCGCTAACGAAAGATCTACCATTAACTGAGCCTGGAAATAACACGTATCCGCAGCGACTTTCGTCACACCTATGAAAACAAGAAATTTCAGATCTCTTTTACTTACTCTGAATTTGCTTTTATCCGTAATCAGAAACACAACGGCAATGATAACCGTGCACATCAGACATCTTAATTCGAACATCTGAATCGATGTCAGTCCCGCAGCGGAAAGATCTCTGATACAGAGACCTAAGAAACCCCAGATTACCGATGCTCCCGATATGAGGAACAGGGAGGTCGTTCTCCCGATTTCACTCATAGGGATAACCTACGGCCCAGTAGTAGAATCTCTTGAGACGTCCTTTCGGAAGGTTCGGGTCTTCTTTTATCTTCATTAAAATGAAGAATCCGTCGTCGCCGTAAACGGTGAATTCCCTGCATGTTTCGATGTCTCCGTAGACCAACTGCGTCACAGGGAATCTGATTCCCTGTATGGACGTTCCGTTTCCGTCGAGATGGAGCGAACCGTATGTTTTTCCGTCATCGCATCTCTTAACCGTTATTTTTGCATCCATGCCGTCCGAAATGAATGTTCCGGTTTTTGTTTCGATAACCCCTTCTTCATCCGAAGGTGTCCATTCCGAATTCACGAATTTTGCGAATTCGCTTCTCAGCATGTATGCATCTCTG
>CAVFUJ010000135.1:0-2524 GCA_963625795.1 Anaerovoracaceae bacterium | reverse complement strand
AATGTGTACTTATCAATCCAGATAGGTTTGTGAAGGAATGTTATTGGTCGGGCGCGGATATCGGGGAGTTGACAGATGCTTTGGATTCATCTTATACCAGGGCATCTAATCTCAGACAGCGCAGAGTAATGAACTTCACGGTACTGTATGATAAGAATGAACAAAGTGCAGAAGATTTTGCTTCAATTTTTGTGAATGATGAACCGATTATTTACGGCCCATGCATCATATTTAGGAAAAATATGACATCGCTTACTGACGAAGAAGTAAGTGAGATATGTAAGGCAAGATATCTGTACACGTACAATGGAAGTACATGCATATGTGTTAAATTGGAAGAAGATCGTCCGATTAAAACCCGAGTTTGACAGTTAGGATGTAATGAGGTTCGGAGCATCCGCTGTTCTCTGTTTTTTTCTGGCAAAGTATGATAAGCGGTCACGGGATTGTTTTTGTGACCAAACGCAAACGGTCCCGGTGACCGTTATACCTGTATGTTTACGGGAACATAAAGGTACGGTTTGCCGGGTCCGGCGTTCGGTCGGGAAAAGAATGAAAAATGGTGCGCATAAGGGCTGTAATCAACGCAAAGATACCGAAGCCTAACCGCAATGTGACGATGACCGTCGGCAACAAGACTGTCGTAGACCCAGTGTTTGCCGACACGGGATTGGATGTTTTTCTTGATTCCCTGAAGAGATCTCAGGGTGAAAGTGTATCGAATGAAGTGAAGGCATTGGTTTCCAATTCCGCGGAAATGACAGGAATTTCCGTAAGCAGATTGGACAGGGTGCTGAACGATGACATAATCCGTACGGAATACGGACTCGGAAATGCGGATGTAAAGTCTGTGTACCGTACGGTGGAACGTATCGGAAAGAATTCCGATGCAATCGTTTCGTATCTCGGAGATAAAGTGAAACAATCCTACGGAGTGGGAATGGATACTGTGTTCATGGACTGGACCAGTATGTATTTCGAAGCACCCCAGAAGAATATCGTCAGAATCGGCTATTCCAGAGACAGCAGACCGGACAGGCCTCAGGTAACCGTGGGACTGAGTACGGACAGGGATTCGGGACCTCCGATCGGACTGACGGTGATGCCCGGAAATATTCTCGATGTCACTCATTTTAAGGAGAGTTTCGCACAGATCAGGCATCTCCTTCCGGAAGATGCGATGATTGTCTTCGACAACGGAGCGTATTCCATGGAAAATGCATCGGTTTTGGACAGAGAGGGGATAGGTTTCGTCACAAGACTGCAGCTGAATAAAACCGATGATGAGTATGTAATCAAACATCAGGCCGACTGGAATTACCTCCGTGAGGGTATTTTCCGGATGTCCAAGGGCGGTAACAAAGGAAGAAAGAGATACATCATGCTCAACCCGAAGCTCAGAGACGATATATTGATCAGATACCGCAGGAAAGCGGAGCGTGATTACGACGACATGGTCAATATGAAGAGTGCTTTGACTGAGAATAAGAAACCCAGGAAGAAGTACCGTAATTCGAACTGTTTCGTGGATACGCATCTGTCGTATCAGTTTCCTCTCGACTTCTGTTCGAGAGAGGAAGCAATAGAGGGAGCGGTGAAAAGAATGACGACAGGCAGAGAAGGTATTTTCGTGTTGATTTCGAACCGTGAATTGACAGCTGAGGAAATCCTCGGATATTACAGAGAAAGGAATGCAATTGAGACTGCGTTCAGAGATCTGAAACACGGAATAGACTGGAGACCTGCCAGATGCACTTCGGAATACGCAATCAAAGGCCGTATTCTGCTGTCGTTTCTGGCGTTGTTCTGTATGTCCATGATCCGTTTTCTCTATCCCGAATTCAGGACAATGACTGCGGAATCGATATCGGAAGAACTGTGCTCGTTCTCACTTACGGTTTTCTTCAGAAAGAACGGCGAAATGAGAAGGGTTTGGAGTAATTACGGGCCGATAATCCGGACCCTATGGGGAAGAGAAAGGCCTGTTCCGGTGCCGAAGGCATCCGGACAGGCGGTTCTCGATACGTTCGCGGCGTAAGTGAGAACGGAGAAACCCGATGTAAAAAGAGGATCTGTCAGCGGATGCTGTAACGATTTATCCCGTAAGTGTCAGACTCAGGACATAAAGCAGATGTTTTTCCTAATCTCATGAGAGATTATTATGGAGAAAAACATTGGGTGAGGTGAAAGCACCAGTTTCTAATTGGCCAAAATGACGGGATGTTGGCTAGCAGATTGAATATGATAGCGAATAATGATGTGGTCAGTTGGAATATGGGTCGGGAATTCGTATAGCTATTATTTCACCGTCTGTTGATTCTGTAATTGCATACTTATTATGCCTGAAGACAGATAAAATATGGAATCATACATTATCAATCGTTGACGTCAGGATTTCAGTGTCATGCAATCCTGCATTATCTAATATTTGTCTGACCTTGTCGTAAGATAATGCACAATTAGGCCCAAGCATAATTCTGGGTATTAATTCTGAATCCCACCCATCGCTCATCTGGAGTATGTG
>CAVFUJ010000134.1:0-2543 GCA_963625795.1 Anaerovoracaceae bacterium | reverse complement strand
GTACTTCCGCCTAAATCTGCGATAAATTTGATGTGTGAAACGTCGTTGAGTGAGAGTGTTTTTATACCGCGTTGGCTAATGTATATCTGCGGATTAAATCTGGAAGAATGGTCAGCCGTCCTTTGAGAGACAACCACCGGAGATCCGACGGAGATACTCCGAGGGGAGCAGTCAAATCTGGAAGAATGGTCAGCCGTCCTTTGAGAGACAACCACCGGGAACTGTTCCCCTGAAATGTAACTGCTGTTCATTCAGAGCCTCCCTGTGATTCTACGGAACTTCATCCCTATGATGTCTGAAAGTTTCCTGTTATTGTGCTCTACGGCATCGCCTGCGGCATGTGCTACATAATCCTGTGTCTGGAGGAGGTCTGAATATGGGCCAGAATAGGAATTGTATGTATTCCCTCTGACCTTTAAGTCACCGTTAGACTGTTCTTCGAGAAAGCTTTCGACGTTTCTATGACCTGTGTGATGATCTACTATCACCAGAACATTACCTTCCTCAGGCAACGATTTCTTTACAGAATGGCGGAACAATTTGCCCATATCCTGTGATGAGCCTTTCTTTCCGCTCCATCCTCTCGGCGGATTGTCTTTATCGATGTAGTACACGCGGACATCGGCATTCATCTCAGCTATGCCTTCGGCTATTTTCTCTCTCCCCTCGTAAGAATCCCTGCTAGCTTTCAGCTCCTTACCGTGAACTCTGCGATTGTCTTTCGTAA
Source organism: Anaerovoracaceae bacterium (assembly GCA_963625795.1). Lineage (GTDB taxonomy): Archaea > Thermoplasmatota > Thermoplasmata > Methanomassiliicoccales > Methanomethylophilaceae > Methanarcanum. Next base: position 1,816 of record CAVFUJ010000134.1, on the reverse strand, counting down.
GATCTGCAAAATCTCCTGGCTTATCGGTAACGGAGACTGCATATCCGAAGTATCTGTGCTTCCTTTTCTCGACAGAATCTTTCGGAGTGACACCGAGATCTCCGAACTCGTCGATGATCATTACAGTAGTGCCCTTCGGAATTGTTTTTGTTGTTTCTTTCAGTTTATTCATACTAACTCCGCTGATTGCCTTTTGTTTGTTGCTTTGATGATTTTCAACAGGAGTGTTTTTATACCGACACGAACACTTTCAATCAGCAAATCAAGTCCGGGAGAAAGGTGCGACTGCCAATTGATGGTCGGCCTCCGGAGATTTGACGGAATGATTCCGGGGATGCAGTTAAATCTGGAGAAAGGGTCAGTCAGCCTTTGTGCGACAACCCCCAGAGGTTGTATTTCGTTATGGGAAAAGGAAAAGGATTCGGCGCGCAACATGCCTTTTCCATTCTCATAACACTTTGTGTTCTGCAACAGTGTTTTTATACCTTGTAACCTAATGTATACTTGCGGATTAAGTCTAGAAGTATGGTCAGTCGCCTTTTCAGGGACAACCACTGGAGATCCGACGGAGATACTCCGAGGGGAGCGGTTAAGTCTAGAAGTATGGTCAGTCGCCTTTTCAGGGACAACCACTGGAGACTGCTCCCCTGAATTGTAATTTCTGTACATCTAGAGCCTCCTCGTGATTTTGCGGATTTTCATTCCTATGATGTCCGAAAAGCTCCTGTTCTTGTGTTCTACAACATCAGCCGCAGCGTATGCTACATAGTCATGTGTCTGAAGAAGTTCAGAGTATGGGCCAGAGTCCGAATCGTATGTGTTACCTTTGACCTTCAGTTCATCTTTGGACTGCTCTTTGAGAAATTTCTCGACATTCTTGTGACCCGAGTGTCTGTCGACCACCACCAGGACGTTACCCTTCTCAGGCAACGAGTTCTTAACGGAGTAATGGAACAGTTTCTCCATGTCTTCTGACGATCCTTTCTTTCCGCTCCATCCTCTCGGCGGATCGTCCTTGTCGACGTAGTATACGCGAACGTCGACATTCATGTCCGCTACCCCTTCAGCGACCTTCTCTCTCCCTTCGGGAGAATCTAAGGATGCTTTCAGCTCCTTTCTACGAACCTTACGGTTATTGTCAGTGAGAGATGCGAACTTCTTCGGTTTATCAGTGACAGAAACCGCGTATCCGAAGTATTTGCGCCTTCTTTTCTTGGTAGGATCCTTTGGAGTGACACCGAGATCACCGAACTCGTCGATGACCATCACAGTGGTACCCTTGGGGATGTTCTTTGTAGACTGTTTCAATGGCTTACTCATCCCAACCACCCCAATACCAGATCGGCAATGGCCGGTGAGAACACGATTCCGAGCACGGCGATGACCAATGCGACGATGATCACGATCGGATTCCTGACGATGACTCCGAGCAATCCTATTATGATCGCGAACTCGACGATGATTATCATGAAGAGAACATTGCCTTCGTAGGTCTGAGGAACTTCGGGATCCTGCGGTTTGTTGAGATTATGTATGCCGATTTCTTCCACGCTCTTAACGTGCAGCGTTACCGAATCCGTCGCTTCTCCGTCGTACGTGATTCCTCCGTCATCGACCGTGAAGTACGACCCGGAAGTCAGGTGGTATATCGAACCTGTCTGAACACCTATCAGAATACCTGCGCCTTCGGAGAACTCGTTGTGACCTTCCGTCAGGACGTAGTCCTTCAGATAAACTACGGGAATGAATGATGTGTCACCGACGGAGACTTCGGTACCGTTTCTGTCGTAGACAGAACCTGTGAATTTGACCTTCA
>CAVFUJ010000133.1:0-2571 GCA_963625795.1 Anaerovoracaceae bacterium | reverse complement strand
AAGTCGTAACAAGGTATCTGTAGGGGAACCTGCAGATGGATCACCTCCTACGCAGAGTGGGGTCAAACCCCACTCTCAAACATATATAAGCGAATTTACATTGCAAGGAAGTCTCAAACGAGTACTTCCCGCAATTCCTTGGTAGTTTATCACGCACTAAACGTAGCATCGAACGCCATTTACATCTTTTCTTATTTTTTATCGGTTATTCAACAGTGTCACTGTTGTTTCGATTTTCATTCACAGATGCAGCATTCGCTCTGTCTGTAATTTCTGACAAAATTACCGATCACCCGAAACGGAATGATTCGTGGTAGTCCCGTCCGGATTCGAACCGGGGTCGCCGGCTCCAAAGGCCGGCATGATTGACCACTACACCACGGGACTGTTGGTCTGCCCTATCGGATTTAATTATTTAACAATTGACTGTCGGTAAGTACGCCGACAAGATGTGTGGATGCACTGCCCGTAATCTCTACATCTACGAAGGTACCGATTTCAAGATCCGCTTCTATTCCGACGGGCCTGTAGTTGATATTTCTTGCAATGACTGTTCCGGGTCTTCCTTTCTCGGTTACAAGTACTCTGTACTTCTTTCCGATAAGTTTCTCATTAACTGCGGCTTCGACAGCCATCTTCATCTCTGTAAGTTCCGTAGAACGTTCTTTGGAAACGTTACCCTGAATCTGATTCTTCATCGTCGCCGCATCGGTTCCCGGTCTTACGGAGAAACGTGTGATATTCACAGTATCTGCATGAAGATCTCTTATCAGCTTCACACTCTTCTCATGATCTCTGTCGGTTTCACCGGGGAATCCTGTGATGAGATCCGTGGCGATACTGATATCTTCGTATCTTTCTCTGAGACGGTTCACAATTCCCATGAAACGGTCCACTGTGTAGTGTCTTCTCATGTCATCCAATACGGAGTTACTTCCGCTCTGTACAGGGATGTGAAGGAATCTGTAGACTCTTTCGTCTTCCATGACATCCATCAGATCGTCGAGAATAGGATCGAGATTGTTGGGATTCATCATGCCTATCCTTATCTTGTAATCGCCGTCGAATTCCAGAAATTTCCTGAGTAACGAAGGAAGATCCGTTCCTGTATCTCTGCCGTAGCATGCAGTGTCCTGTGCGGTAACTAAAATTTCCCTGGCACCGGAATCGAGCATCGATCTGAAACTGTCTATCAATTCGTCTTCGGGATAACTTCTCAGAGGACCTCTCGCGAAACGTGTGATGCAGTACGAACAGTTTCCCAGACATCCCTGTGCAATAGGCAGAATTGCGGATGCTTTTGTTCCTGTATTCTCAACGGGAACCGAACATCCGAACGCACTTTCCACTTTTCCCGTGAAAAGATCATACTGGTCCGGAGGGATAATCATAGATTCGGGAAGACGTATGGAAATCCTCTTGGGCTGCACTTTCGCCATACATCCCGTAACTATTACTTCCTTACCTTCCTTCTTCAGTTCGCCCATCCTGTGAATCATTTTCTTTTCGGTGGTTTCCACTACCGTACACGTATTCAGGATGACAATATCCGCTTCTTCCGCAGAATCCACTCTGACGTGACCCAAACGCTCCATCTTTTCGGAGAGCTGTTCGCCCTCGCCGAAGTTCATCGTGCAACCGTACGATTCCACGAAGTATCTCATACGGGATCCTCAGCGTGTTGCGGCTTCTGTGGTCAGTGCACCGAAGGCTGTCTTGGCGGAGATGTTTGTAATCTTCGCGTGAACCGTCGTACCCTTAACGGTTCCGGGTACGATGACAATGTAATCCATCATCTTACCGATACCGTCACCCTTCTTTCCGACATCGCTGATGAAAACTTCTACGATGTCTCCCTCTCTGAGGTTGTGCGTATCCGCTCTTGTACCCTTCTTTACGTTGACGGGTCTGTGTGCACCGCATGCCTCACATTCGAGAACGAGGGTCCTGCCTTCCTTAACCATCTTGGTATCGGGACGTCCGCATTCGGAACAGATGACGAAGGTGTCCGTGTAAGACTGAATCTTATCGGTAATGTGTCCGGGGCTGATCTTCGACTTGAGGACAACCCTGCGGCCTTCGAGGTTTCCGGGTGTACCGAGTTCCCTGAGAAGATACTGAAGAACATGTTCCGGTTCTCTCCTGAGCTTGTCGGTGACGTCTATGAAATTCCTTATGACTGTTGTCTTACCCTCCTGCAGCACATCGAGTTCGGGTAAAACGAACCTCTCGTGCGATTCCGCAACTTCGGGTAACTGTTCTTTCGCTCTGTCGAGCAATGCGAAATAATCTTCATCTGCTGTCATAAGGACTCCTCTGTCCCCGCCTATACGACTCATGTTTTAAAACATTGCGTGTAATTAGTTGTGTTTGATACTTGTATTTCGGCATGAGTGTGTAGGCACCTGTGCTGAAATATGATGCTAGCATTCACACAGATACAAATAGTTGAATAAGGTAGGGCGATTTATGTCGAGAAATATCAAAAAAATGGGCCAGGTTTATACCCCCTATGCAATTGTATGCGATATTTTGGATACAGTTGGTTATAATGGCGTGGAAATTCTCGAC
>CAVFUJ010000132.1:0-2617 GCA_963625795.1 Anaerovoracaceae bacterium | reverse complement strand
AACACCGAGAATTTCCTCTAACTTTTTGACATCGATATTCATCCTCTTGGATGCCGCATCGTATTTGTTGAGAGCAATAACCGTGGGAATTCCCAATTCAATGACTTCCGAAGAAAGAACAATACTCGATTCGGGGTCGGTCGCATCCGCAACGACAACAATAACATCGTTTCCGCCGTTCAGCATATCCGAAACGACTTTTTCATCATCAGATACTGCGGAAAGGCTGTACGTACCGGGAAGATCGTGAAAGAGAATCTCTTCTCCGTTGTATGTTACAACCGCTTCCTCGAATTCCACAGTTGTTCCCGGATAATTCGATGAAATCACACCCACGCCTGTAAGCCTTGAAAACAGTGTGGATTTACCGACGTTCGGCTGTCCGATGAGTGCGACACGGATACTCATGGAACTCATTCCGTGTCGACGAAAATCGACTGACAGAGGTCCCAATCGAGTGCTACAGTGCTTTCACCGAGAACGACGATACGTGCGCCCATATCCGAGATAACGGAATCCAACTTAACGGAGCGTCCGGGTACAAAACCCATGGAAATGAGTCTTCTTACGACGGTGGTATTGCGGTTTGAAACATGGGAAATAGTTCCTTCTTCTCCGGTTTTCATATCCGCGAGACATACGGAAATCTTCTTTACACCCATCTTCGCATCGCAGGGTTCCGGACAGGTTTCACAGTCATCGTCAACCCTGTTGCCTGTCATCTGACACATCCTCAGCGCAGCGTCTTCGCTCATAGAATGCTCGAAAGCACACGCATTGTCATGCGCGGACTGATGGTCAACCTCAAGAACATCCGTGAGGAATCTTTCCATAATGTGATGTTTCCTTCTGAGGTTCTTTGCAGCCGCAATTCCCTCTTCGGTGAGAGATACTCCTCTGTATCTTTCGTAATTGACAAGCCCTTCTTTGCTGAGGGTCTTGAGCATTTCGGTGACACTCGCGGGGGCGACACCCATGTAATTCGCAATTTCCGTTGTCTTGACGGTTCCGACACCTTCGGTAAGACGCAGGATGTTGATGAGATAATCCTCGCGGTTGTCTGTGCTCATTATCCGTCGGTACGTGTAACGGCATATTTAATGATGCCTAAAAACCCCGACGGATAATGTGCTGGCAGTTTCATTCAGAGTTGCCCTGATTCTTTTCGAGTTCTTTGGCAGCCTTCCTGGCTTCCCTTTCCTCGGATTTCTGTCTTGCAGCCTCTTCTTTGGCGAGTCTCATTTCTTCTTCGCGTGCTGCGGTTTCTTCGTTATTCTTCTGACGTTCCGCTTCGCCGGCTTCTTTACGCTCGGCGATCTGAATTTCAAGGTCTTTCACTCTTGCGACACGTGTTTCGATGTCGGTGAATGCTCCTTTGATATCCTCTGCGGGAACGAAGGAAGGATCGTTGGCGTAAAGGTTCCAGTAGAACTGTCCGATTGCCATCAGCTGTTCGTCCATAGCTTTGTGTTCCGCATCCACGGAATCCGTCAGTTGTTTTACGTCGGATTTCTCGTCTCTGCTGCTCTTGTGGTTGTCAAGGGCGTTGTTTAATTTGTTCATGAATCCCATTTTAATCCCTTGGAAAGGTTATGTTAATTTACCGATATAAATCTGAATACATTTGTTTCAACTCAAAAACTGATTTTTAACCAAAAAATTAGTAATAAGGCAATCTTATTTTTATTAACTGTCGGTACACACACCCAAAAGGTGTTACGATGAGCATCGAAAAGACTCTGGAGGACATTAGAAACGGTAAGATCGTACTCGTCTACGATTTCGATGACAGAGAGAAAGAGACTGATATGACAATCGCCTCGGAATTCATCACACACGAGACACTCAGGACGTTCAGGAAAGACGCCGGAGGATTGGTCTGTACTACGACACCTTTTGAAATCGCGAAAAAAGTAGGACTTCCTTTCATGAGCGATGTTTTCTGGGACGATGAAAAATATCCCGTTCTGAGGATGATGTCTCCGAATGATATCCCCTATGACAACACAAAATCCTCATTCGGTGTTACAATCAACCACAGAAAAACATACACCGGAATCACTGACAATGACAGAGCCCTCACAATCAGGGAGTATGTGAAAACAATCTTCCAGGATGCTTCTCCGGATAAGATCCGTAACGATTTGGGAGAGAACTTCAGGGCACCCGGACACGTTCACCTTCTGAATACAAGCGAAGTTCCCCTTGTCAACAGGAAAGGACACACGGAATTGACGAACGCACTCATGATTATGGCGGGTGTGAAGCCTTCCGCCACTATCTGTGAGATGATGGGTGACGACGGTAATTCGGAGAAAAAAGTCAACACAATGAAATACGCCGAAGAACACGGACTGTCCTTTGTCACAGGTGACGAGATCATCGAAGCGTGGAATAAGTTTAAGGAAAAGGATTGAGCATGGTCCGTGTGATGGCCTCCGGAGTGTTCGATATAATCCATACGGGACATATCTCATATCTTGAGCAGGCCAAAGCATTCGGTGACGAGCTGTATGTTGTCGTGGCAAGTGACGACACCGTAAGGAAAAGAAAACATGAACCTATCACTCCGCAGGATATGAGAGTGAAGATCGTTTCCTCACTGAAACCCGTAGAT
>CAVFUJ010000131.1:0-2621 GCA_963625795.1 Anaerovoracaceae bacterium | reverse complement strand
CTCCGGCTTCGATTGAATCGTGAACCATGTTCAGGATATCCATGTCGGAATCCATTTTGGGTCCGCCTGCGATTACGACGGGAACCATGCATCCTTCCACGACTTTGGAGAAGGAATCGATGTCTCCGGTGTAACTTACCTTGACTATGTCGGCACCGAGTTCGGATGCCACCCTGGCACTGTGTGCGATTGCTTTGGGATCGAAGGAATCCCTTATCGTAGGTCCGCGGGGGTACGCCATAGCCACAAGGGGCATTCCCCATTCCATACACTTGCTGGAGACTTCTCCGAGATCCTGCAGCATCCTGGGTTCCGTTTCCGCACCTATGTTTACGTGAATCGATACCGCATCCGCACCGAGTTTGAGTCCGTCTTCGACGGTTGCGACCAACACTTTGTTGTTGGAATTCACTCCTATATCCGTGGAAGCGGACATGTGAAGAATCAGTCCCACATCGTGACCGCTCGTCCTGTGTCCCTGGGGAATCATTCCCTTATGCATCAGCACAGCGGTTGCACCACCTTCCGCAACATCGTTGACGGTTTTTCTTAAATCCACTATTCCCGGAACGGGACCCATACTGATTCCGTGGTCCAAAGGAACGATGACTGCGTTTCCGCTGTTTCTGTCGATGATTCTTTCGATTCTGATTTTCTTTCCGAACATGGTTATTACCGTGACAAGTGTTAACACGGTACACTATATAATCATATCCGTACGGGCTTAATCGTATCATGAAAAAAGACGTTCGGATGTCTGGGTCATTCGAAAAAAGGCGTTTTTAAGCATTAACTATATAAATGACTGAAGACAATCTGTATTTCACAAAGGGGGTGAAACGGGATGGCAGTCAGTGACATAGTGCTGAACATAGCGAAGCTCCTCATCAGTCTTGTGATTATGATTATCATCGGATTGATCTGCTTCCTCATCATTGCATTCATTGTGAAATGGGCCGGAGAACTTATTTTCGGTACAGGAACCGTGTCTGCAGTCGGATGCCTGATCGCAGCCGCAATCCTTTCGGCAGGAATGTTGATTGGTGGCGGTGTCGGTTCAAAGAACTGAACATCAGAATTTGATTGAATAAAACGATTTTACGGGGCCTTTCGGCCCCATATTTTGTTTCAGAGTTTCTTCCCCAAGGCTTTGGCTTCTTCCATGATTGCTTTGTCGTTTGCCGCCGCATCGGGTGCCATCATGTTTCCGCAGACGATACTTCCGACAACTTCCGCTTTGAAGAAGTTCTTCCATACGCCTTCCAGGTCGGCTGCCATTGCTTTGGCGCCGTCGAGACCGGATCCGCATGTAACGACGACTGCGACTTTCTTTCCTGCTGCGATGTTGGGGACGAAATCTCCTCCGAGGAAGCTGAATGTCCTGTCCTCGAACATTCTGTACTGCGCAGTCCTCTGTCCGAAGTAATCGGGTGTTGCGAGAATGAGTGAATCCGCTTCCCTGACTGCCTCAAGAACCTCAGCCATGTCGTCTTTCACAACACATTTGCCTGTCTTCTTGCATCCGTAGCAGGACTGACAGCCTTTTGCGTTGAGTTTGTTCAGCTTGAATGTCTTGATTTCGTTGCCTTTTGCTTTTGCGCTTTCTGCGATTGCCTCAGCGATTGCGTCTGAGTTTCCTTTCCTCGGCGATCCGAGGATAACGACTGTCGAACTCATTTGATTGCCTTCTCTGCGTGTTCACGCACGCATAATCGTAATAATGTGAAGATGGTATAAATTACATTTGGTAACCTGATTACATTTTAATACTTGGGTACACATTTGTAACTTATGAAAGAGCCGAGATACGACTGTGCAATCGACGCAGCAATGTCAGTTATAGAAGGAAGATGGAAATCCGTGATTCTCTGTCTTCTGGCATACAAAGGTCCGATGCGTTTCAATCAGTTGCTGAAGAGTATCGACGGAATATCTTCGAGAATTCTTACCAAACAGCTCAAAGAACTTGAGGAAGACGGAGTTGTCGTGAGAAAAGTTACAACGGATCCCGTTCTGAAGGTGGAGTATTCTCTTTCTCAGAAAGGCGAGAGTCTCATCCCCGTAATGAAAACCATTGCGGAATGGGGTCTGAAGAACATGTTCCCGAACATCGTAAAGATAGAAGGAGTCGAATCTCTCACTTAAGAATATATCCGAATGATTGCGTTACGTACTTTCATGGGATATCAGGTCACACAGATTGATGTTGATGAGGCAGGACGTATCTACAGATCCTGCAAAGACAGAAAATTCATCACTGCAAAAGCGGACATATCGGGAATCTGTGTGAAGATACATTCCGAAGACAGATCTGTCGTGGATATGTGGAGGGATAACTTCTATCCCATGTTGGACTGTGTCCGTACCCATGCAAGGATATTCTGTCTGAACGATGAATCGGGTGAACTGAAAGTTCTGTACAACAGGATGACTTCGACTGCATTCCTTTACAATTTCGATTATTACGGGTGGATTAAGAGTATCGCACTCGCAATGGCATCGGACATTCTCGAAGATTCCCACAAGATATACTCAGTACACGGAGCCGCATTGGATATCGACGGCACGGGAGTAACACTGATAGCACCTTCCAAGACAGGAAAAACAACACAGTCCTGGGG
>CAVFUJ010000130.1:0-2641 GCA_963625795.1 Anaerovoracaceae bacterium | reverse complement strand
TAAATAATCCGTTCACAATGGGGACTTATGGTCCTCACAGGTCTGACATCGGAGGAGGTCAAAGAACGCATCTCCAAAGGCGAAGTCAACTCAGTGGAACAGGTTGTCAGCCGTACATACACTGACATCATCGTGAAGAACGTTTTCACAACGTTCAACGTGATTCTGTTCGCATTGGGTGCAATACTCATCTGCTTCCAGGAGTATATCAATGCTCTTGCTGCGACATTCGTAATCTGTCTCAGCGTTACCGTGGCTACGGTACAGGAAGTGAGGGCCAAACGCAGATTGGACAAAATCGCTCTGCTGATGAGACCTAAGGTCACCGTTGTGAGGGATTCGGCGGAATGTGAGATTGATCAATCCGAAATCGTGAAAGATGACATAATCAAACTGACCTCCGGGGACCAGGCACTCGTTGACGGTTCGCTTATCGAATCGGAATATCTCGAAATGGACGAATCTCTCCTTACGGGTGAATCGCACACCGTGAGGAAGAAACAGAATGACAGAATCTATTCTGGTTCGTACTGCGTTACGGGAACGGGCTACTACCGTGTCGATGCTTTCGGAGATTCTACGTTTGCATCGAAAATGCTCTCGTCCGCGAGGCAGTTCAAGAAGAAGAAAACACCTCTTCAGATTGAAACAACGGCTGTAACGGAATTACTGATTATCGTATCGATCATCTTCATGGTGCTGATGATCATCATCAACCTGATCAAACACTTCGATTCGTCGGTTCTTGTTACAACGATTGTCAACAACGCAGTCATCGTTCTCGACATCGTTCCTATCGCGCTGTTACTGCTGATAGTTATCGCCTACATGGTGTCGGCAGTCAGAATGGCGGATACGGGAGTGCTTCTTCAGAATTCCAATTCAATCGAAGCGCTGAGTCACGTAAACGTTGTCTGTATGGATAAGACAGGTACGATTACCACAAACAAACTCAACTTCCGCGAGGAAATCATATATTCCGACGAAGCCGATGAAATAACAAAACTCTTCGCAAACGCCACAGGCAGCAGGAACCGTACAATCGATGCTCTGATCAAAAAATTCGGAGAAGAGGAAATCAAACCGATCGATGAAATCCGTTTCACTTCCGAAAGAAAATTCAGTGCAGTCAAAGTGATGTACAACGGAAATCCGATTACGATCTATTCCGGAGCATTCTCCGCCCTTGCACCCTATATCGACAGGCCCGATGCGAAAGAAGTTATCGATTCCTATGCAAGAATGGGTTACAGAGCACTGCTTATCGCAGCCGGACCCGACTGCGAAATGTATTCGGATGACGAACCTGTCATTCCGGAGAATCTGAAAGTAATGTCTGTCATCGCAATCGAAGACGAAGTCCGCAGCGACTGCAGGGAAACGATAAGCGTTTTCCTCGACAACGACATGGAAATCAAAGTCATCTCAGGTGACGACCCCGCCACAGTCGATGCACTGTTCTCTATTGCAAACATTCCCGGAGAAAGAAAAATCATCTCCGGAGACGAACTCGACGCTCTCGAAGGCGAAGAAAGAGAGAAGGCAATCCTCGAGTACAACATATTCGGAAGGATGAGACCCGATCACAAAGAAGAAATCGTTGAAACTCTGAAGAAGAACGGAAAATATGTCGCAATGATCGGTGACGGAGTCAACGATGTGAAATCACTCAAATCCGCTCAGGTAGGAGTGGCATTGGAAAGCGGTGCGGGTGCTGCGAGAGGAGTTGCGGATATGGTTCTCATGAGAGACAGTTTCTCCGCACTTCCGCGTGCACTCGTCGAAGGTAAGAGAACAGTAAGCGGAATGAGAGATATCCTCAAACAGTACGTATCGAGGAACTTCGTTTTCGCTTTCCTTGTTCTGTTCATCATGCTCATCATAGGTTCCGTTCTCAGAACAACACTCTTCCTTCCGACACAGGCAACATTCTATGCATTCGTTTCCGTTGCAATACCTTCGTTCCTGATGACGCTCTGGGCCAAACCGTCCGACGTAAAAGGCGCAATTCTGCCTGCAGTGTTGAGTTACTGCGTACCGATGGCACTTTCTATCGCATTATTCGCCGTGGGAATCTATCTGTTCTTCTACATCGGAACGATGAACGGTCTCCTCGGTTACTACTACATCGATTTCGATACACTGTACAGATTCGGCTATCCGCAGTTCGAATCCACCGAAGCAATGCTCGATTATTACGAGAGCAACGGAATAGACATCATAGAAAGATATGCGGAAACAGCGGCAAGAAACGCATTGTTACTCTTCGTAATTCTCGCACAGATTTCACAGCTGTTCTTCATCAACCCTATCCACAAGTTCTTCGCACTCGACGGAAAGGTTACAGGCAACTACAAGGTGTTCTTCCTTACGTTCATACTCTACGGAGTGGTCGCATTGGCTTACTATGCCGTGAACACCACTGATTTCGCCTGGCAGTTCCTTCAGATTGTCGAATTCCCGCTGAAGCATACTCTTGCAATCATCGGTCTGCTGTTAATCTGGTTCTTCGGCGTAAGAATATTCATGCACCACAACATATTCAACTTCATCACGAATCTCACGGAGAAATGGTTCCAGAAAGCACTCTACAAAGTATCCGTGAAATCGGACGAGGAGGACAACCAGGATGTACGTACTG
>CAVFUJ010000129.1:961-2648 GCA_963625795.1 Anaerovoracaceae bacterium | reverse complement strand
TGGTTTATAATGAAGATTACCTAACCGAACAATGATAACGATGGCAGATGACATCTCGAAGAAATTGGCGGCCGGTATGAAGGCCATGGACGAGGGTGACTTCAAGAAGGCATACTCCTCATTCAAGAAGTTATGCGACGAGAACCCCGGCAGTGCGGAATGCTGGTACTACAAAGCCGAGTGCGGTAACATGGCATCCGGTATGTTCGGTGCCAAGGTCAAAAACGAGGAGATCGCGGAAGCATACAACAAAGCCATAGAGCTTGATCCCCAGTGCGATTACTACGAGTCATACGGTCTTTACTGCATATCGATAAACAAGTACGACGAAGCGGAAAAAGCATTCTGCGAAGCCGCAGAAGCAGACGAATCGAGATCCGCAACACTTTATTCCGAATTCGCAGTCGAGTACTTCAACAACGTTATGGCATCCTACGGAGAGATCATGGAAGATCCCAAAGCAAGGGCGCCTTACGCAAAGAAAGCTCTCGAGTACATGCTCAAAGCACTCGAACTCGATCCCGAAGAAGCAAAATCACTTCTCTGATGATGATACATCTCCCCCGTTTACGGGGGAGATATGTCATCGTATGACACTTTTCTTATTTTCAGAAAATTTTAATCAGTTTCTGAGGTCGCCCAATAAAGCAGACCTCTCCGCGAATGCGTTGTGCTTGTGAATAGATTCTTCCGATTCACTTTTCACGACAATCCCTACATCATCGGGAAGATCGGTGTATCTGTCGACAATCTTCTTCAGAACGTCTCTTACCATATCTTCCACGAATTTGGGGTTCCTGTGTGCGTTGATGACAACCGCTGCCTCATCGTCTCTCTTGAGAACCTCAAACGTAGGCGATGAGAATGAAGAATTGATGATATCGATCAAATCATCCGCTTCCACAAAACAGGAATCGTCCATTGTCATCGACACAGTACACACATTCCTCTGGTTGTGCGTAATAACAGGCCATTCTCCCGAACAGTGGAGAATCTGCGAAACGTTCTCCTGAGCGCAGGGACATGCGGTCATTCCGACTGCCTCAACACCTATTGTTTTCGTAACTTCTCCGTTACGCCTGCAGCATGCGCTTCCGTAGAGTCTGTAGACTTCTGTCGTATCCTTTCCGTGAGGTGTGACATTGTCTTTGAAGTACTCCGCCACAATGCTCACATTCGAAGAATCCGCATACTCATGTTTCACAAGGAGATTCTTTCCTATAGTAACTGCAAGATCCTCGATTCCCGTCGTAGGTTTTTCGACACATTCGGAAACAACGGCTCTGATAACCTCAAGATTCCTGGACATGTGCGACCCTTTCTGCGTTGCGGGAAGATCCACAAAGAGATCGATACTGCAGACCAAAGGTTCGTTGCGGTGTCCGTCCGATCTGCTGACGTGAACTAATTTCCTCACGCCGGTCACACCGACCTTGGTGAGAGCGAATCCTGCTTCGTTCCTGCGGTTCTGAACATCGCAAACTTGTGTCATATGCGGGGTGAAACTACTTAATATAGATAAAGAAGTGGTTCGACAACAACTTTTTAAGTAGTTCATCTCAATCACACCGACGGCGATAGTATCTCATCGGGAATGTTCTGCGGAGTGGATGAAGCCGGAAGAGGGCCTGCAATGGGGCCTTTGGTTGTATGTGCGCTTTTTGTTACGGATGACACACGTCTTAAG
>CAVFUJ010000129.1:0-951 GCA_963625795.1 Anaerovoracaceae bacterium | reverse complement strand
CTCCCAAGGCAAGGGAAAAGATGTATGATGAAATCATGGAAGCCGCAGACGATGTTTCTCTGATAATTGCATCCGCATCCGATATCGACGGGAGAATGGCATCCATGTCTCTCAACGAAATAGAACTGAGAATGTTCGCCGATGCCGTAAAGAAAAGACCTGTTACGGCAGTCTATGCGGACTGCCCCGATGTCAACGAAATGAGGTTTTCTTCGGAATTATCATCATTAACCGGAGGTAACACCGTCATAGGCAAACACAAAGCCGATGACACTTACCCTGTAGTCTCCGCAGCCTCAATCATAGCAAAAGTCACCCGTGACAGGATGATTCAGGAAATCTCCGAAAAACTGGGTGCAGACATAGGAAGCGGTTATCCGAGTGATAAAAAAACCATGGATTTCATCGCACAGTGGATCCGTAAAAACGGTTCCGCACCTCCGGACACAAGGAATTCCTGGGAGCCAGTCAAAAAACTACTTATGGTATCGAAGAATACGCGCATTACGGACTGGTGAATACGTTGAGCATGGAACCGGAGATCCAAAGGATGATAGACAAATTCCGCAGGAGAATGGCCAAGGACCCGGAAGCAAGGGCAAAGGTCGAACCTATCGTAAAGACAGTAAACATCGACCTCGGCACCGAGACATACTCAATGAAGGTGGAACACGCCGACATCAGCGAATTTAAGCCTGAGCTGGTATCCGAACCCGATATTACCATTACGACCACTCCCGAAGATATGCAGGCACTTATCGAAGGTACTCTGAGGCCTATGAAAGCCTACGTTACAAAGAGAGTGAGAATCCAGGGTAAGATCGAGGACATAATGCACCTCAGAAGTCTGCTATGACATTCTGCGCGGGTATGGGCAGCTGTTCTTTTCGATGATTGCTGCCCGTGCCTGTTAATCATGATATTTATTGTCTCATTTATTGTCTCATTTAT
>CAVFUJ010000128.1:0-2653 GCA_963625795.1 Anaerovoracaceae bacterium | reverse complement strand
CGATTGCGAGACCTCCGTCTCCGAAGAATCTGATGTTACTGCAGGTGTCGATACTTCCGTCGTAATGTACCGAAGTAACGGCGGATCTGCATGCGTTGAGAATGGATCCCTTATCGGAATCCGTAACCGTGATGTACAGTTTCTCGGAATCTTTCCATTTCTGTATACGCACTGCAGACGTATCGTTCATATGATGCGTTAATCTGAACTTATATTCGCATAATGCAGGCCCCCCGTCCGTAACGGGAGTCCACGAAGATCTGTCTTCAAATGCAGCGGCCAAAACTTTTGCATCCGATCTGAGAATATACGAATCCGGCTCGGAAGCACCTACGCGCCTTATGGAACTCAGCATCTTCTGATACCTTACCGCAGGCATACTGTCCCTTACCGTTTCGGTACCCACCATCAGGAAGAGAAGCACGTACAGAGCGCAGATGATACACTGATCCGGGAAGTATTCGAGTAAATCTTCGGGTCTGTAATCATACGTCGATGCGTAATAGTAAAGAGAACCGATTGTCAGCGACAGCATAAGCAGCGAAGTCAGAGCCATACCCATACGGGATCTCGCGGAACCTCTGACAAACGTGATTCCGGTGTAAAGCATGTTGACTGACATTATAACCATCACCAAACCGAAGATGAACGATATACCGTGCGGATCGAAAAGCGTGTGAATATAATTGATCAGTCTGCTGCTTCCGATGGATAATGCATAAAATCCTATCGCACGTCCGAGATTTCCGGAGAAGTCGATAAGAATCATCGTACCGAAGAATATCTGCAGGAAGATACTCAGGATGACTGCAGGCCCCAATTCCATATAGTCCCCGTACTCGTAGCCCAAAGTGTACATCATGATGTATGTGTACACAACGACGACAGCATAGATTATCAGAAGGACACCCATCAGCTTTCCCATTCTGCGGACGATACCTGACGTACCGGTGTCGATGCAGTGTTCCATCCTGCTGCTTATACTCATTGCGTCAGAATAAGTTATTACCGTTATAAATCCACGTATCCGAAGAATAGGAAATGTTATTTACGGAACACAGACTATCCTCGGATATGACAGTCGAACTGAAAGATGTCGATATGAAAATAATCAACAGGGGTGTCATCTCTATCATCCTCAACGTTGTGGCTATCTTTCTTTCTATGTTCGAGTACGCCATGGACTACATCCGCGATTATATTCAGTTCAGCAACATAATTGTGCTGATTGCCGACTTAATCATCAATTTCCTCTTACTTTCGACGATTTATTACATCGTAAGAGGAAGCACAGTTGCCTACAAATTCGCGGTTGCTGTGCTGTTCATATCTCTGATAGGATACATTTACGAAACTACGCTCGAAATATTCCCGGCAATATTGCTTGTGTCAATCGTGTGTATCAATCTCTACATATTCCTGTCACAGCCTATGAGGGGCTGGTGTCTCCCTCCGAAGGAAGAAAAAACGGAATGATTTTTTAACTGCGTTGTCACTAATCGGCAGCATGGGTGTTCTTTCGGGCAGCGGATTGGAGACGGAACTGAACGCCGTACAGCACAGGCTGTACGACGGAAAGAAGGCTGTGATGACGGTCTTCGAAGGTGCGGGAGGAAGTATGATGTCCTTCCTGATCAACGGTTTTATCTCAATGCTTGAACCGAGAGGTGTCGATTACCGTCATATCGACGCAAAAGGACTTTCCGATTATATTGCGCATGCACCTGCGAACGGAAGGATCCGCGTATTCGACAGGGCATGGTACAGCGATATCATTCAGAACAGCAATATTACAGAAGATGCAGTTGATGGGATTGTTTCACTTGAAAGATATCTCACCGACAGCGGCGTAATTCTTGTGAAGATTTTTTTAGATATCGACGGAAAGAAAATCTCCAAATTCAGGGACACTTACCCCGTACTTCCTTCGAAAGAATGCGGTTTCCTCGGAGATAACGATCCCGACTACAGTAAATTCTCTCTTAAAAATGAGAAAACATCCGAACTTATCGAACGTACCGATACCCATAACGCACCGTGGCATATCATCGAAGCAGGAGATTACGAAAAGACATTGGAAGCCGTCGGAAATGCGGTACTGAAACATGCGGAACATTACACTCTGTACTCACACACCCCCTCTTCTCCCGGGATTCTTCCCGTATATCCGAATCCCAGGGAAAACAACGATTTCTCACTTTCACTTTCCAAGAGCGACTATAAGAAAAAACTGAACAGATATCAGGATAAGCTATCCGAGCTTCAGTGCAGACTCGCTCTTTCCGATAAATCATTGGTTCTTGCGTTCGAAGGATGGGATGCAGCCGGAAAAGGAGGCTCCATAAAACGTGTCACAGGAGCATTGAATCCCCGCGGATATTCCGTGTATCCGACGCCCGCACCCACCGCCGAGGAAAAAGCGAACACCTACCTGTGGAGATTCGCAAAGAACATCCCGGAAAAGGGACACATCGCAATATTCGACAGAAGCTGGTACGGAAGGATGATGGTGGAACCCATCGAAGGATTCTGCACCGAAGAAGAATACTCCCGTTCCGCGGAAGAGATCAATATGTTCGAAAGGATGCTTTCCGAAAGGAAATGCATCGTAATCAAATTCTGGATGGATATCACCAAAGATGTTCAGCTGGAA
>CAVFUJ010000127.1:0-2725 GCA_963625795.1 Anaerovoracaceae bacterium | reverse complement strand
GCATAATGATGTTAGATGCATCTGTTGTCAGTTAACGCATCGATAACGTAATAGTGTGTATCTTTTCTTGTTGAAAGCAGGTTGTAAGAGATGATAGTTATGCGTTTCTGAACTTCAATACCCTATCACATCTTTTTCAATCTCGTCCAATACTGATTTCTGTATTTGTTCCATATCCAAAACATATGCCACATTCAAACGCGGGTTGAAGATTCCGATTTTCTTCAGTTTTTTGTATTCAGGCACTGTCGAATGTTGCGCCATCAGATAATAAACTGCAACCTGCAATGTGTTGTAAATTGTGGGCTCATTCTTTGAGACTTTGAAATCCCAAATAGTATCTTCGGTAGTGAAATCTCCGTCACCGTTCACTATTGTATCAGTGTAACCTCCTGGGAATTTCGGACAATCTGAGGTGACAGGACCGAATTGTCTGAAGAATGTAGCAGCACGTTTGACCATAGTACGTACATTTTCGCAGGTTTCCCGATCGGGGACGGCATCACATGGATCGCCGAAACCTCTTGTACCAGCCCTGTACACCTGATCGAACCATACGAGTCTGCATGCATTGAGAATCGAATTGTCGTCGAGTCCTTTGATATTGGAGAGATACGATTCCGCCTCATCCTTTCTGTTGCATAATGCAGCGCCCAAAATGCTGATTTTAAACGCTTCTGATGCCGGTGAACCCTGATCCATACGTGTAAGGTAATCGACGACCATGCCCATTGTAGTCGGAGAAATCGATTCGCGATACAATTTGATGCCGTCATCGAATCCAAACCTATCCATTGTTTTCGGATTGATGTAACCTCCTCTGGGCTGTTTAATGCTTTTAACCCTGGATGTTACGGTAAACGATTGTTTTTCTATCGTTCCGATATGCGGCGGTAATTTGCCGATTGTAATATTCAAACATGTTTCCGGTTCTTCTGCAGTAAGTGCAGGTTCAACATAATCTTCGGAAAATATTCTTTTCAGTTCTTCTTCCAGATTGCCTTCTTTTGCAAATTTCAGTGAATCGCAGAGACGGATGTTGTTTTTCTCAATCTTGATTTTTTCATCGAATCCGAGAATGAAAGACTTACAAATGCGATAGATAATTTCCGTCGGTGCCAATCCGAAGACCTGTTTAGCGAAAATGTGGGCCAAACGTTCATTATTATCAGGATACAGCATTTTTATGCGTTTGCTTTGATAGAGTCTTTTGACAATCTCAGCAATGTATAATCCGGATTTCATGTACAAATCAATAAAAGTCTTAGTTTCATCGTCGAAACAGCCCGGATTCTCAATCTCAAGCTTATCGACCATATCTTTTACAACTTTCTTCGGTGTGAAGATCTGATTGGTCTTCTGCGGCGGTATGTAATCGAAAATGTCTTCTTCCGATGATTCATCGAAGTAATTTGCCAATTTTTTCTTGACTATAAGGAATTCTTTGACCGAATCATTGAATACGATTTCATCGAAGAGATGGCCTTCATAATACTCCTCGATACCCTGTTCATTCGTAATTGATCCGCCGTCACGGAGCAATCTGAATTCCTGCAATGTAATGCTTGTGACTTCCTTGAATACATTTCCGGGGATGATCTTATCGAAATTTGCGAGTGTAATTTCACGCCCGTCACCGTATGCCATAAGGAATGCCGGAATTGTTCTTGTGAATCCGCGAAGATGATTTTTGATTTTATCTTCGACATCGCCGATTTCTTTTCTGACCTGGTCTGTCTGAATCTGTTTGACGATACTTTCTCCGGCTGATTCGACAAGCTTATCGATTTTACCGTTGAGGGACTGTTTGAATTCTTCGGTAGCATTTTTCTTCTTTTCTCCGTATTCCTGAACGATTCTGTTGCGTTCGGCTATAGTGGAGACTTTGTCGACAGCATCATTCATTTCCAAATCAAGAGTATTCTGGATAATCTGATGTTCTTTTACGGCCTTTTTGATTGTAATTTCGGCATCTGAATTGATTTTACGGGTCAGTGATTTCTGTGAAGAAACAGAAAGATCCTTTCCGTACTTGTCTTTGGCTGTTTTCAGCATAGGGCTGGTAACATCCCTATCGAATCTGCTCAGAAGTTCTTTGATTTCCTTTTCTTCTTTCGAAGGTTCCAATTTATCCTTCGCAGCATCGATAATGCCTTCTAAACTGTCGGGAGCAAAATAGATTTTTTCGCCGAATAACTCCTTTGCTGTTCCGATTACCTTATCTTCGGGAATTTGTGCATTGCCCTCATCGTCAATGTAGAGAGCTTTTCCGGGTGTGATTGCTCCCGAATCTTTTTTAGCCTCGAACTTTTGAATAATCGAAATGACTGAATCCGGAGCTCCGAAAACATTACTTATGTTCTGGAATAGGAAATTCGACATGAAACCGCTGCGGACAACCTCTTTGGAACGAAGTACTCTGGGAATCGACAGTACACGTTCTGCATCGAGTTCGACCATCCTTCCTTCTTCATCTTCACCGATTACGGGGAAGAAATTCAGAAGCTGACGAACATTGTTCTTGCGAAGATCAGATTCTCCCTTGCCGGAAGCCGTTTTGGAAGACAGATCATTGGCGAATTTTTCGTATATTTCAAGAGTTCTGGCGGGATCGAAATCGAAAACATATGCCGTTTCTTTCCTGCGGTATTCTTTCCCTTCTCTGAATGTATATGGGTTCTGTGCCCTGAATGCTGCCTGCATATACAGTGCCGGACTGCTGATG
>CAVFUJ010000126.1:0-2752 GCA_963625795.1 Anaerovoracaceae bacterium | reverse complement strand
ATTCTTATCTACATGGACAGGGAAGATCTGCCTGGTGGCGATCCCCTGCATCTTGCTGATTGTTTACGAATTATGGAACATTCTGAATGTTCTGCGTACCAAAAAAACTGACAAACAGGAGGAGTCAATACGGTAAACAAATGGTATCCGGTGATCTTGGTCACCATCGTTGAGGTCATCGTGCTTGCTGTGATAGCACTGTCGGCGACGCATTACGAAGTGGACGTGGAGATCGAAGGAGAGGGAACCGTAGAACCATCCCATGTGTCAGTGGATCCTAACGACACGGTGGAGTTTAAGATCACTCCCGCGGACGGATGGATCATATCCTCCGTTCTTGTGGACGGAACTCCCGTTGAGGTCGATAACGGAATTCTGAAATTGACCGATATCTCGAGCGATCACAAGGTACGTGTGATATTCACTCCCTCGGGAATATATCAGCTTGAAACATCTTCCGAAGGAAACGGTTCCGTCTATACGGCGGCGAAATCCTATACGAAAGGGGACAATGCAGTTGTCGAGATCACTCCGGACGACGGATACGTAATCTCCGACGTGACGATCGACGGAAAATCGGTCGGTTCGGTCAACCGCCTGAATATCGTGATGGATGCGGGCCACTCCGTGAATGTGACATTCAGGGAGGCCACGGCTGAAGATCCCATAGTGGATGTTTCCGTCGTTGTCAAAACGGGAACCTCTGCGGGAGCATCCTACGGTACGATCACACCTTCCGGATCCGTACGTGTTGCCAATGGAGGAACGCTTATTGTCTCGATGGTTCTCAACGAAGGATATCTTCTGAGATCAGTCATCATCGACGATACAGCTGTGGAAACTTCATCACTGGTGACCGTGAAAGACATCGTAAAGAATGTCGACATGGACATCACCGTTGTTTCAGACACATTGGGATCATTCACGATCACGTCTTCCTCCTCCGCCGGAGGTTCGATCTCACCTTCTGAGATCACTGTGGATGAAGGGGATTCCGCCACGTTTACGATCACGCCTGATGCGGGATACAAACTGTCTTCACTGACCATCGACGGAACTTCGGTGCCTTACTCGGGAAGCACTTACACTTTCACAAAGGTAAGCAGCAATCACACGATATCTGCGGTGTTCGAAGTCGAAACGCTCGTTCCGCCGACACCCACGTTGGATTCCATTTCACTGGATGGAACTCCGACCGAGGTCACCGCTGGTCAGAGCATCAGCACTGCAGGAATGGTGGTCACTGCACACTGGAGCGACGGAACAACATCCCAGGTCACGGGATATACCGTATCTCCGACCTCGTTCCCGACCGCAGGTAGCAATACAGTTACAGTCATCTATGAAGGAAAGGCCGCGACATTCTCCATCAATGTGAAGGAAGTGGAATTCACCGTAACTTTCAAGGCTGACACAGGCGGAAGTGTTTCACAGAAATCTGTCGTCGTGACCAAGGGGACTACGCCTGTCGAGTTAGGTGACGGTCTTAAATTCGGTGAAGTGGCAGTCGCACCTTCCCCGATATCGAAGGATTATCTCTTCGGTTCGTGGACCAGGTCGGACAGTTCGAGCATCACCGGTCAGATCACGGGTGATGTGACGTTCACGGCATCGTTCCTAACGCTTACCAGTATATCCGTTGCCAAACAGCCTACAAAGACGGTGTACATCGACGAAGAATCTTTCGAGTCTGCAGGTGTGCAGATCCTAGCAACCTATGGCACGAAGACTGCCGATGTCACCTCCGGCTGTACATTCAGTTACGGACAGCTCACTCTCGGTGTAAACTCGGTCACGGTCACGTTCCAGAACAAGACCACATCGATCCCGGTAACTGTGAATCAGAGGCAGTACACGGTCAGTTTCGCTGCATCGGAAGGAGGAAGTGTTTCACTTCCGACCGCGAGCATAGTAAAAGGGACAGTACCGTCTGTTTCAGGTAATGTCCTGGCATTCGGTACAACGACAGTGACTGCGACAGCCGATTCCGGATATATCTTCGGTTCATGGACTAGATCGACCGGAGCTGTTACCGACAAGGTCACAGGCGAAGTGACATTCACTGCTACCTTCCTCAAGTTGGACAGCATCTCGGTGACAGTACAGCCGACGAAGACGATATACATCGTCGGAGAAAAATTCGATAAAGCCGGAATGAAGGTCACAGCTTCTTACGGTTCCGGAGCGAAGACTGTCGAGGTGTCTGATTATACCATCACTCCCGACAGGGCGCTCACACTTGATGATGATTCGATAACAATTACCTATCTTGAAAAGACGGCAACGGTTGACATCACCGTAGAGAAAGCAAAGTACACAGTCACTTTCGAAGCATCCGAAGGCGGAAGCGTTTCCGAAAAATCGCTTATCGTGACCGACGGAGACAAACCCGCCGTATCAGACAACATTCTGACCTTCGGCTCAAATACCGTGACACCGACAGCCGGTTCGAAGAGTTTTATCTTCGGCTCCTGGTCGAGGTCGGACGGACTCGCGGTCGGTGAGCCGATCGCATCCGATGTAACATTCACGGCAGGATTCCTTTCGCTGACGGAAATATCAGTGGTAAAACAGCCTGACAAGGTGACCTACACAGATGAAGACGATTTCGATAAGACCGGAGTGAAGATCGAAGCAACTTACGGTACTGTGAAAGTTGATGTTACATCCGATTGTACGTTCGACTACGGACAGCTTACCTTCGGTGTAAAATCGGTAACGGTCACATTCCAGGATAAGACCACATCAATTC
>CAVFUJ010000125.1:0-2805 GCA_963625795.1 Anaerovoracaceae bacterium | reverse complement strand
ATTCTGTATTTCGTCGAAAACAATTACGGTATTACTGAGATTATGCATCCTGCGGATACGTTTTGTTCCCGAAGCAAAAAGAACTTCCAGAAATTGAACCATAGAGGTGAATACGACGGGCCCGTCCCAAGAGTCCATCGGAGAATTCCATGATGTCTTTTCCGATGCATCGTCTTCCAAACCGTCATCGGCAACATCGACATTGGAATGACATTCGGTGACGTAATCCGGCTCTCCGTCGTTGTTAATCATTCTGCGTATTACATTGACATTCTGTTCAAGAATTGAAAGATAAGGTACGACATAGATTATCCTCTCCATTTTGTTCTCACAGAGATGGTTTATCGCGAATCTGAAACTTGAAAGTGTCTTTCCCCCGCCTGTCGGCACGGACAGCGTGAATATTCCGGGTTTATTGACCGATGCAGCCAAACATTCATCCGAAATTTTCTTACGGATTATTGACATCCTGTCTGTACCGTCAAAATGCGATATCTTTTCCTCAAATCTAGTTTTTAATTTATCCCAATCTGTCTGACAGACATTATATGCAGAGTCGTTTTGAAATGAAACCGTATCTATTCTGTCTGCATCTATGAGGGAGCTCAGCATCATTCTGTTCAACAGACCAAATCTGAACATTGTTTGCTCTTTCTTCATATTATGTATGTTTTCTAAAACGTCTGCGAGCTGCGTTACGGCACCACAAACTGATTCGCGAATCTCATCCATCAGCCCCTTGTCCAAACGTTCAATCGCTTCGTCAAGATGCGTTTTATCAATGTCTTTTCCCATTCTTTTCGGAAAAAATGCCTGCCCGTCAGCAGAGATATAGTTTACCATACCGGAATGATGAGACATTATTACATGTTCCATCATCTCGAGTGCAATCTTTTCATAAGGGCTGTTGCAAGCACCGCAATAATCATGTAAAAACTGAGCGCCGGCGGTCGAATGATCTATTTCACCACGTGCATAGGATTCTTCTCCGGAAATGTATTGATTAAAAGATTCACATGCTTTGCCGAGATCGTGTAACAACCCCGTTGTTTTACCCACATTGCCGATTCCAAGACCGTTGAGAAATGATTCACATAAAACAGAAGTGCCTTTCAGATGCTCTTCCAATGTCTGAACTTTGTTCGTCCCTTCTTCTCTTATGTGTGCAATGTTCAGCATAATATCCGTAAAGTATTCCTCTTCCCCTCTGTCTATAATAAAGTGGAAGTCATATGAGATAAATGTTTCACTGAAACAGACTTTTCGCGACAAAGTTTATTACACCACATCGCTCCGTGTTAAGATATTATACTGCGCCCCATATAACGAAAAATATGGTCAGATCAAGGGATGCGATTTCGGTTTTGATAATTGCAATGATGATTTTTTCGGCAATACCTGTCTGCACTGACACATCAGATGCAGACGGCGTAAAGAACGACGGAATTCTGCTTTACGAGTTAGATCCGAAGGATGCTACCGAAGGCATAGCTCTGAAAAACTACAGTTCCGATAACATCAACATAAATAACTACACAATCAAGAACAGCAGCGGAAAGGAGTTAGTTTTAGGCTCCTACACAATAGAGCCGGGATGCGTTATTGCTTTTATCAAAAAGACTGTCGAAAACGATTGGTTCTGCGAAGAGACATCGACACGTACCGTTGTCACTGTTTCCGATTCCAAGGTCTCACTGAAAAACACCGGCGATGCCGTCTATCTCTACGATTCAAACGGCAAACTCATCGACACTGTATGCTACGGCAATTATCAAACCGCAACCGGTTGGACCGGCATACCCGTCGACCTCGGTTACAAAGAACACGTAATCAGAAGAGTCGAACCCACGGACACGAACACTTACTTCGACTGGACTGCCGTAGGCGACGGTTACACCGCGAAATCATATGCCGATACAAAGACAATATCTGCAGATGTCAAACCCTTCACATTCCCCGAATCCGGCGGAGTTCCCATCCTGGAATCTCTCAAAGGTGCAACAAAAACCGTCGACATCTCGATTTACATGCTGACGAGCGGCTACGTATGCTCAATCCTCGCCGATCTTGAAAACAACGGTGTGGAAG
Source organism: Anaerovoracaceae bacterium (assembly GCA_963625795.1). Lineage (GTDB taxonomy): Archaea > Thermoplasmatota > Thermoplasmata > Methanomassiliicoccales > Methanomethylophilaceae > Methanarcanum. The sequence goes on along the minus strand of CAVFUJ010000125.1, from coordinate 717 downwards.
TACGTTTAATCCTCGAAAACAAACCTTTAGGTTACGAACAGGACGGAGATCTTCTCAAAGCTGTCGTAAACGCCGGTGCGGAAATCAAATTCATCGGCGGCGGATCATATGACAGATACAGCTACGTTCACAATAAGTACGCCGTAATCGACGGAGACGAAGTTATCATTACGTCTGAAAACTGGACTACAGGTAACATCAGCACCGATGACGGCAACCGCGGATGGGGTGCCGTTGTTTACAGCAGCGAATTTGCAACCGAGATGAGTTCATTCTTCACTAACGATTGGAACTTCTCCGAAGATTTCATTTCATTCGATGAAAAATTCCCCGATGCAACCGCAAAAAGCATTCCCACTGTGTCAATAGTCGACGCATACATCGAATCTGTAGATTATGACACAAAAATCTACAAAAACGTAGACGCGAACATCTACATGTCGCCGGACAACACGTTCAAAACTCTTATGAAATTGATTAACGAGGCGGAAGAGAGAGTTTACACCGAACAGATGGATATCGGCGCATCATACGAAACATTCGCCACAACATCCCCTCTCTCGGCTATGATTTCCGCAGCAGACAGAGGAGTCGATGCGAGATTCCTGCTTACAAAAAGCGGTAACACCGAATTCATCGACAAAGTCAACAGTGAAACCAATATCAAAGCAGGAGGAATGACTCCCAACGGATATGCGACGATGCACAATAAAGGAG
>CAVFUJ010000124.1:0-2815 GCA_963625795.1 Anaerovoracaceae bacterium | reverse complement strand
TTCGTTTTCACGGTTATTCCTGTCAGCGGAAGGAATTTGGCTGTGATTGTTACGTTAGACGTAATCTCTGCACCGATAGCGAGATTATCAGATCTTGACCAGTAACCGAATACATATCCTTCCGATGCGGTCGGCGTAACTGTCTCGGTTCCGTATTTCAGGTCATCGCCTGACGCAGTCAGTTTATCTCCGTCGGTCACCGTAAGAGATTCTTTTGAGACAGTTCCGCCGTCGGATGCTGCGAAAGTGACTGTGTACTGTGCTTTGGCCACAGTAATCGCAACTTCTGCTGTCTTTCCCTCATAGGTGACAGTTATCTTATCATTAGTAAGAGCAAGCGCTCCTGTGGGGGCATAGGTGTAACCCGTTGTTACTTCGACAGTCTTCGCATCGGGACCTGTTCCGTATACGGCCTGAATTACCATTCCGGCCGAATCGAAGCTGTCTCCGACAGTGTATGATGTCTTCGACGGTGGCGTCTTCACCGATATACTCTCCAATTTGAGGAATGAGGCAGTGAATGTTACTTCACCTGTAATCGCATCGGCGAGATTTCCGGCCGATCTCGTCCATTTACCAAAGATATATCCTGTGTTAGCTGTCGGAGTCACCGTCGTTGTACCGAGTGTCAGAATGTTATCTGCCGAAACAGTGGGTTCTGTTCCTTTGACTATGCTGGCAGATGTTGGTGAAACACTTCCTCCCGTCGATGCCGTGAAATTAACCGTGTATTCTCTCGCTTTCACAGTTACAGGGATTGATGCATCCTTTCCCATGAAGCTGACTTTAACCGATGTAACTCCGAGACTGAACTGTCCGTAGTTGAATGTACAGTCGGAAGTAACGTCGACGGTCTTAGTGCCGTAAGTAGCCTCGACCTTCACGCCTGATTTATCAAACGATTCTTCATCGATGTATTCTGTCTTCGTCGGCTGTGTGACAACTTCTATCTTACTCAGTGTAAGGAACGAAGCTGTGAATGTCACGTTACCCGTAATCTGAGCGGTAACGGCAGAGCCGTCCGATCTAGACCATGAACCGAAGAGGTAGTCCTTCGAGATAGGTGAAGGTGTAACCGTAACCGAACCGAATTTCAGGCTGTCGCCTGAAATTTCAGGTTCGGTTCCTTTTACCGCCGTGACAGATGTCTGCGATACGTTTCCTCCGGCATCTGCCTTGAATGTCACGGTGAATTCCTGTTCTTTCACATTGATGTTAAACGTCGCAGTCTTTCCTTCGTAAGTGACTGTAACAGTATTACTGCCTGCGGTCGGGAACGAAGTCGGAGATATTGTATATCCCGTAACCTGGGATTCGCTTCCGTCGCTCCAGTGTGCCGTGACAACCATTCCCGCCGTACTGACTGTCTGGTTGACGGTAACCTCGGTCGGAGTTCCGCTTAACGTTATCGAATCCAATGTCTTCGTAGGTGTCGGCGGAGTAGGTGTGGGTTTTACTGCAAACACAGCGGATACTGTATGGTTTTCGCTTACCTTACTGAAAGTGTAAGTTCTTCCCGAATACGATACGGAAGATCCGTCGACAATCAGTGACGATAATCTGTATCCCGAATTCGGTGTGATCGTAAATGTGACCGAATCTCCCTCATCGACGGTAACCGCACCGGACGGTGAAATCGAACCTCCTGCCGAGGATGATGAAGTGATTGTGAATGTTCTTAATTTCTCGGAAATAACGGTGATGTCTATGTCTATATCTTTGACAACATCTTTCACGGTAACAACAGATGACGTACCGACATCCTTTCCGTCCACAATAACGGATTTCAGCTGATATCCTTCGTTGAGTACTATCGAAACAATCAGTGTTCCCCCGTACGCAACGCGTACGGGTCCTGAAGGCGTAATCGTACCGTAGAATGCTCCCGTAGATGTTCCTACTTTTACGTCAACCGAAACATCCACGGTCGGGTCTCCGTCCGTCGCTTCCCTGAACTTCACGTTCACGGAGTGTCCGGAATCCATTGTGATATCCAAATGATTTATCGACCCTACCGATTTTCCGTCTACAATCACATCGGATATCACATATCCTTCATCCGGTGTAATCTCGACAACAGCGTCATCCCCTTCCATATAGGATTTCGCCGCAGTGTACACCGAACCGTGTCCTTCGGAAGATGTTTCCAGCTGATATGTTCCCAGAGGAGTGAAAATCACACGTACCTTATGATTTCCTGATAGATTGGATAACTTCAGAATTCCGTCATCGATCTCAACGGGATTTCCGTCCAACAGGACGGAAGATACTCTCCACCCGTCTGCGGGTGTAATCTTAAACTCAGCCGTACCGAGAATGTTTACCGATACATTCATGGGTTCGACGGTTCCCTCTCCTTCGATCTCCACGTTCACTTCGTAATGCGTCAGCGCCAGGGCTGTTACGGCAATCACAACGATTGCGGCGATGATAATAATCGTAAGATTCCGTTTGGTTACCGTGTTAACTCCTCCTGTTGTCGGTATCTTCGGTACGCAGAACATTCAGGATGTTCCTTAATTCGAAAACAATCAGTAAAACACAGGGAATCGCTATCAGGCAGATTTTCCCTGTCCATGTTGACATGAATATTACCAATACACCCAACCAATGTGATACGCCGACGACTTTGCCGATAATGTCTCCGGAGTCAGAGGTGACGATCTGCGAAGAACCGTTTGTGGGGTCGTCGGCGACGGAGTCGCCTTTCAGAGTATAGGTGTAGACTCCGGAACTTTCCCTTATGTCGGTTATACGGTGGGTTACTACCATGTTTTCTTTCGACACAGGGTGGGTGTAGTTGAATGTGAGTACG
>CAVFUJ010000123.1:0-2826 GCA_963625795.1 Anaerovoracaceae bacterium | reverse complement strand
GAGTAAGAAGAGAAGAATGTTACTTTCCGTTCCTGTTTTTCCGGATGAAGACAGATTCATGGAATTTGCAGATAAAACCACAGTCTATCTCGACATCAGATACAGAGACAACGTAAGCGGGAAAGATTCCGTTTCTTCTACAACATACAACAACGTTGCCAAAGCTCTCAACAGGATACAGATCAGGCTCTTCAACGAAGAAGCGAACATGATTTACTATTCCGAAGAATCGAAATCGATGTTCGACGAATTGAATGAGTTGTATGTCTGGGCTTCGAGAGATCTGAAAACGAAGAAAGTTCTGAAGGAAAAATCCGATTCGGAAAGAGAAGCTCCCGACTGTTCCCGCTGCGGGAACAGGATGACTTACGGTAAAGACGGCTGGAAATGTCCCATCTGCGGCGGAACGTCCTGACGTGATTTTTTATAATATCCAAACGTAACCGGCTCCTGTCGGACAAGATAGTTCCGACCATGGAGAGACTCGTGATGATAAAACAAGTCCGCGACAATTATGCAGCGCCAGTGATTGAAAAAGAAATCCGCGACTATTGGGAATCCGTCGACGCGTACCATCAGACAAAGAAAGCACGCGAAAACGGCGAGAGATTCTATTTCGTCGACGGTCCGCCGTACACTTCTGGTCACGTTCACATGGGAACGGCCCTGAACAAGACAATCAAAGATATCCTGATCAGGTACTGGAGAATGAACGGATACAACGTCCGCGATCAGCCCGGATTCGATATGCACGGATTGCCTATCGAAGTACAGGTTGAGAAGAAAATCACCGTACCCGGAAGAGTGAACAGAGACGGAAAGCCGGATGAAGTCGGAATAAGATCCAAAAAAGAGATCGAAGACATCATCGGTATCGACGGTTTCGTAAACACATGTAAAGAACACGCACTGTCACTGCAGAAGGACATGACTGAGGAATTCAAAGAACTCGGTGTGTGGATGGATTGGGAACACCCCTATCAGACAATCAAAAACGACTACATCGAATCCGCGTGGTGGACCATCCAGAAAGCGGATGAAAAGAAATTACTGGATTCGTCAAGCAGAGTCGTTACCTGGTGTCCCAGGTGTGAAACTGCGTTAGCTGAGGCAGAAATCGAATACTGGGATGAGACAGATCCTTCTGTAATGGTTAAATTCCCGTTGGTTGACGATCCTTCCACTTCGCTTCTTATCTGGACAACAACCCCGTGGACACTTCCCGCGAACATGGCTGTTGCGGTGCACCCCGACATGACTTACGTCAAAGCCGAATTCAAAGGCGAGAACGGTTCCGACAGACTCATCTGCATGGAGTCTCAGGCCGATTACATTAAACAGAAAGGAGGATTCGACAGCTTCACCGTATTGGAGCGTTACATCGGAAAAGATATGGTCGGAATGAGATACATTCCGCCCTTCGAGATCGAACCTCAGTATCTGAAGAAGACCGAGAACACATTCACCGTTGTCACTGCGGATTATGTGGAACAGGACAACACAGGTCTCGTTCATACCGCACCCGGATTCGGTCCGGATGATTTTGAAACCGGTAAGAAATTCGGAATTCCCGCATTCTGTCCCGTCGGAGAGGCAGGAAGATACACCAAGGAATTCCCGATGATGGAAGGCCGTAAAGTAAGGACGGTCAACGACGATATCGCGAAATATCTCAAAGAAAAAGGACTGCTCCTCAACGCAGAGAAGATCAAACACAGATACGGTCACTGCTGGAGATGCAAGACACCTATCATCTACAGGAACACGAGGCAGTGGTTCCTTTCCGTTCCCAAAGTAAAGCAGAAAATGCTTGACGAGATTGAAAGAGTGAAATGGGTTCCCGATTGGGCAGGTTCGACAAGAGAAAAGAACTGGGTCGACGGCGCAAGGGATTGGTGTATCTCAAGGCAGAGATACTGGGGAATCCCGCTTCCTGTTTGGGAATGCGAATGTGGCGAGAGGAAAGTCATCGGACAGATATCCGAACTCAAAGAGGGTGACGGATACACCGAGGGAATGGATCTTCACAGACCGTGGATCGATAAGGTTACGTTCAAATGTCCCAAGTGCGGAAAGACGATGTCGAGAACACCCGATATTCTCGATGTATGGTTCGATTCCGGAGTTGCGGCATGGGCTTCACTCGGATATCCTGCAAAGAAAGAGGAATTCGACAAATGGTGGCCGTGCAGATTCATCGTAGAAGCGCACGATCAGACCAGAGGATGGTTCTACTCACAGCTCGGAGCGGGTGTTATGTCCTTTGACAGGGCACCTTACGACGAAGTTATGATGCACGCATGGATGCTTGACACAAAAGGTCAGAAGATGTCCAAATCCCTCGGAAATGTTGTTGAGCCTAAGGAAGTTGCATCGGAGTTCGGTGCGGACGCAATGAGGCTGTATTCCGTAAGAGCAAACGCTCCCTGGGACGATACCTGCTTCCAGTGGGATGTAAAGAAGAACCCGCCGATGAAGGAAGGTCCGAAGAACGCATGGAAGATTCTCAACACCTATTGGAATGTTGTTAAGTTCGCATCCATGTACATGGAAATCGACGGATTCGATCCCGAAAAGTACACAAGAGCAGCGATGGAGAAATATCTCAGATACGAGGACATGTGGATGTTCTCCCGTACGGAGAAGATGAAAGCCGCAGTGCGTGAAGGTATCGAGTCGAGAGAACTTCACAAGGCCGCACGTGCGATTGAAGACTTCATTATGGAAGATCTTTCCAAATGGTACGTCAAACTCATCAGGGACCGCAGTTGGACCGAGGATGAGGATTCGCAGAATGATAAGTTGGCATCATACTGCACCTTGTAC
>CAVFUJ010000122.1:0-2875 GCA_963625795.1 Anaerovoracaceae bacterium | reverse complement strand
ACTCCGGAGTGTACACATACACTCTGAAAGGAGATTCCATCGCCGACGATCCCACCAACGGTTCCGTTCAGATTGTAACTTCAGATTCCGGAGACATAATCGGAAAAACTGTCGGAGTATCCCATTGGCTCGGTTTACTGACAGTATTCCTTTCCACATGGACGGGAAAGGCATGCCTGATAGTCATTCCGTGTGTTATTCTCATCGTAATGGAAATATCGAATATAATCCGCGCAGTCCGTACGAAGGAAAACTCTTCCGAAGAAGCAAAGGGGAGTGACTGATACGGAGAAAAAGAAAAGATGGGCATTGATAATGCTCCTGATACTGCTTCTGTTAATCGTTACGGTACTCCTGACGGTGAATCACAGTGTCGATGTGGAAATAGAAGGAGAAGGAACCGTAGAACCTTCTCATGCCACGGTCATGACATTCGGTGCGGCCGAGTTTAAGATTACACCTGCGGACGGATGGAAGATTTCCGAAGTACTCGTAGACGGTAAATCCGCTGAGATTGAGAACAATATACTCAAACTCAAAGGAATCGTCAGGGGAATCAAGATCAAGGTTACGTTTGTTCCCTTGGAATCGTATAAACTGAATATCACATCGGAAGGATTCGGTTCCGTCGGTCATCCGGAGAGCGAATCGTACACCGAAGGCGAGGAAGTCCCGCTTACGATGGTTCCCGAAGAAGGATATGTGGTGGGAGATGTTCTCGTAGACGGGGTGTCGGTAGGTTCCACAAATTATCTTGAACTGATTATGAATTCAGAATGTTCCGTTGAGGTAATTTTCAGAGAAATCAACGATAACGATCCTACGGTAAATGTCGATGTCGATGTTACCGTAGGTATTTCCACGGGAGCGTATTACGGAATTATTTCTCCGTCGGGGCCCGTACGCGTAGCGTACGGGGGTTCTCTTACCGTTACAATCTCACTGAACGAAGGATATTCACTGAAATCGGTGAAGGTCGACGGAGAAGAGAAGGGAACTTCGGATAAGGTCACGATTAACAACATTACGAAAAATATCGGTGTGGATGTATCCGTTGTTTCGACGGCGGTTACGACGTACACGGTAACAGTATCATCTACAAACGGGGGAACAATAACACCTTCCGGTACGGTTACCGTGAATGAAGGTGATGATCTCACATTCACTGTTTCTCCGTATGTGGGATACCATCTGTCTTCTCTGACTGTCGACGGTGTTTCTGTTACCGTAACGGGCGGGGAATATGTTCTGAGTGACATCCGTAAGGATATCAGAGTGTCCGCGGCTTTCGCCGCGGACACTCCATCCAAGAGGATGACTTCGATCTCAGTTTCAGGAGGGCCTGAATACTGCTATCTCGGAGATGAATTGGATACATCGAAGATTATTGTCAAAGCGGTATACAGCGACGGTTCGTCGTATGCCGTTACCGGATACTCACTGAGTGAAAAGTCCTGGACAGCTGCAGGAACCAAGACGGTAACGGTAACTTACGGCGGATTCACGGATTCATTCACTGTAATTGTTCCCGCACTGAAGAGTATCAAAATTACAAAACAGCCTAACGTAACGGTCTTCGGAAAAGATGCAAAAATCGATCTCACCGGAATGACTGTTACGGCATACTATGAAGAAAGCGGATACGACCGTTCGGTTGTATACTCATTTACACCCGAAAAATTCACATCGACGGGAAAACAGACGGTAACAGTAAGTTATACCGAAGGTGAAAAAACATGCACCGTCACGCAGAGCGTGACGGTAGTGGAAGAATCATTCTCCGTAAAAGTAACATCATACATCGGTACGAAAGTAGTGAACGGAGACACCGTAACATTCGACAAAGCACTGAACACCGATCTCAGCAAATTCACGTTCGATCTCAGTAACATAGTTCCGGGAATCACGCAGAAAATCACGCTGAAGATTACCAACGACACACTCAGCAATCTCAATGCATACGTCTTCGTATCTTCGATGACCGAAGAATCTTCGCAGGAACTTGCGAAACAGATTATCCTCAGCTGCGGAGGATATGAAAAATCCGCATATGACGCAGCAAAAGGCAGTCTCCTTTCACTGGGGACACTGAACAGCAAAGAGAGCAGGGATGTGACACTGACAGTGTCTTTCCCGCACAGTGAACACAACAACGAGGTGATGGGTCGGAGTATCCAATTCTCTGTCGGCATATCCGCCGATAAGAGCACCTGAATGATTCCACTCCAACAAAAGCCGTGACACATCTGCGATGTGTAGGAGACGTGACGGACAGGGGACTTTTCGAAGGGAACCCGGGCCGCCGTCACGGACAACGGCTATCATCGTCCTTATACTCTCTCCCGTCTTTGATTCGGGGGGGGGCGGAACACATGGGACTATTCCCGGTAGAAACCGGAGGAGGCAATAACAATGAAAGCACAGACAAGAATGATTGTCGCGTCCGCGGTTGTCATCGCCCTTGCGCTGACGGCCGTATCCGGGATTACGTACTCATGGTTCTCCGATACCGAGAAGGCCGACGTAACGGTAAGCACGGCAATTATAGATTATGACGTAACGTGGAATGGAAGTTACACTTCAGGTATCAACACCACTGCAACGGTAAGTGACGGTAAAATCGTCATCAATAATTTGGCTGCCGGCGCAACAATCCCTGTAATTACAGGTATCACAAACAATTCTACCGTTAAAACAGTCTACAGAATATATGCGGCTGTAAGTTTGGCGGCAGATCACAACTACACTCTTTACGATCTCAAAAACATCTACATCGGCGGAAAGCAGCTGAATGCTTCTTCCGAAGACGGATCGACAATCACTGTCGGCGATACTTTGATTGTCGACTGGACGCCTCTCAGCGCAGGTGTAAATC
>CAVFUJ010000121.1:0-2907 GCA_963625795.1 Anaerovoracaceae bacterium | reverse complement strand
CTCTGCGGGTATCGCATACGCCTACAGGAAAGACGGAAAAGGGGGGTATGTCGCGGAAGGACACCTCCACGGTTCCAAAGAATCACTCAGGGCGGATCTCAGATGGAAAATGGAAGAGATGGCGAGAATCAGAGAGATTGAATTGGAAGAAGTCCAATACGTCATCGAAGAACTTCAGATTCCCACGGACAACTACGGATGCTGTCTTGCATCCCTCGTATTCACGGAATATCAGTGACATGTTCGGCATAATTACATGTTCCGGATGCGGCAGAAACAGAATTATCGATCTCTGCGACGAAACAACCGCATGTCCCTACTGCGGACAGAAGGCCGTCACGAAGGACATGAGAATTCTCTACAGCGACAGAGACCAAAGCAAAGTAAGAGATGCTCTGGCATATCTTTCCGGAACGAAACCGGAAGAGAAGAAAAAGATCGACCGTAACATCGACCCCATGTCTTCCCTTGAATACAGAGTGGAAAACACCAACGACATCAAGGACAAAATGCTCGTTATCGCAAAAGGTCTCACCGAAATACAGGGAACATTCACACTCGAAGACGTTGAGAAATTCGTTCCCGGTAAAGGCGAGAAGTATCTGAAAGCGATGCTTAACGAGTGTATCGTATACGAAACCGGTTACGGAAAATACAGATTCGGATGAATCACTTCAGACGGTAGATGTCGTTACGTGTCTTACCGTTCATTTTGAGTACATCGTCAACGACTCTCGGCAATCTGACATATACCGCACGGTAGAAGATGAACACTGCAAGTACACTTGCCGCAATAAGTGCCGCATATTTGATCCAAAGCTGATCGATGTTCATGTAGAACGGCACAATCAGTATGTGGAATACCGCACTGTACAGCACAGCCTGAAACGCAAATTCCATGGGTTTGCGCCTTGCGACACCTTCTCCGATAACGATTCCGTTCGCCGAGCACATGAGAAGATACTGCAGTGCGAGCATGACAACCATTACAACAGATGTCGGATCCAATTCTCCTCTCAGCCAATAGTAGACCATACCGAATGCCATTGCGGCACCGATTCCGAGACCCAGTCCGAAACCGTAGAAGATTGTGTCCGAGATTCCGCTGAATCTTTTGAAGTTCAGAGAGATTAACTTAGCAAATTCGATTACCGCACCGAATATTATCGCCACGACAAGACCCAATCCGCTCACCGTGAAATATTGGAATATGTACGTGTACAGAACAAAAATCAGCGTACCTTCGAACAATCCCAATGTGAACAGCTTAAACAGCGTAGGATCGCTGAAGAACGGCTCTTCAATCTTCGGATATGTGTAGTTTCTGAGTACGGCATACATTACAACCAATGCCGAACCCAATCCTATGACAGCCGCAATTGCGAGAGCCGTATCCATGGAACTGTCTATAACAGGTTTAGGTTATAACCATTACTGATATCCGGAGAATTCACATTATCTTGTCGAAGTAATGTGCCACCATACACGAAGACTCGCATTTCCCGCATGAGTTGCAGCGGTTCCTGTCTACGTGTAAACCGTCTTTGATACGGATGGCGTGACGGAGACATTTCTTCTCGCATATGCCGCACGAAGTGCACATCTGCGCCCTCAGTAACGCTTTGACGGAACGTTCGAAGAGTGTTTTCACACCTTCTTCGGTGTGCGATGTAATCGATACCTGTCCTCCTCCGAAGAGTTTGGCGGTACCGTTTTTTGTTTTAACCAATGCAATTTCGAATTCCTGTGAATATCTTACGTCACCGACGGTCATCAGTGCATCTTCGACAGCGGAGAAATCCCTGGATCTGGGTACTGTAACTACGGCTTCTGCGGAATATCCTCCCGCTGCGCAGGAAGATGCTCCCTTCAGCATCTTCATCGAAGGGCCTTTCACATTCTTCGGTGTAAGAGTGAGATTCATGTCTTCCGCAATACGGATCATCTTCGGAGGCAGTACTTTCCATCTCCAGAATCCCATTTCCACAAATTCCGAAGGAAGACCGCGTTCTTCCGCGTATTTATAGAGAAAATCGGTCCAATCTCTGTGTAATTCGGGATGGATGCGTTCGGTGTTCTTCCATTCGCTTGCGAGACAGGAAGCACAGAGATAACACCCGATACGTTCGAAATCTCTCTCGTACAGAGGATTGTATTCCAATCCCCTCATCCAAATGTATCCCCAAATCTCCGCTGCGGACCATGCCCTTACGGGATTGAGATTGACCTGATTGGGAACAAACGGATTACGTGAAACGAAACCGATCTTCGATCTTGCGAAGGATTCCAGCATTCTGTTGCCTTCGATTGTTACGGTACCTTTGGGATACATGTTTGAAATGAGATCTGTAATAGGCCCGAGTTTGCAGACTTTACAGCACCATCTGAAATCTTTGGCGGGAGGTCCGAATGTATCTACATTCTCTTTGAAAGCGTTATTTGCCTTTGCTATGTGCAGTGCCAGATTGTTCTTTTCCGCAAACGAATGCACATACTTCACGGTCTCCGGAAACTCCAATCCCGTATCGATATACAGCAACCCTATGTCATCGATAGCTTTCATGGCAACACCCAGGGCTGCCAGTGAGTCCTTGCCTCCGGAGAAGGATGCCGTTACCGGTAACTTCTTGGTTTTCAGGAACGAACGGATATCTCCGACGGCGTTGCCTTCGATGTTTTTCAGATGATTTTTGTTACATTTGACGAAAATGTTTCTGTCCGACTTCGGAGAAAGAATCATTCCTTTCTTACTGTCCAAATCTCTGATTTTGACGGCTTTTTCCGTTTCCTTCAGCTGATTGCTAGGAACTAAAGCGATACCGACGCCGATTTTTTCTCCTTTTTTCAGAATAAGAGATTCGCCTTCGGAGAATTCTCCGGTTATTTCGCGGATATTTTCTCCCGGAA
>CAVFUJ010000120.1:0-2930 GCA_963625795.1 Anaerovoracaceae bacterium | reverse complement strand
GAATCGCTGAACATTCACGTTTCCGTATCGTTAATTCTGATTTCTCAGGAGTATGTTATCGACAGGCTTGACGAAGCGTCACGTTCTACGTTCAAGAAAGTAAACACGATAAGATTCGAGAAATATTCTCAGAATCAGCTCAGGGAAATCGTAAGATGCCGTGCGGAAGATGCGTTGGCTCCCGGAACATACGATGACGGAATCGTCAATATGATTGCGGAGATGGCATCATCCGACGGAGATGCGAGATTCGCCATCGATTTACTGGATAAGGCTGCACGTACGGCCGAAATGAAACCCGAAGGAAAAATCGTTCCCGAGGATGTACGTCAGTTGGGAAATATGGTGTTCTCTGTTATCAATACAGCGAAACTGGAAGAACTCGGCCGCAATGAGTTGTTTGCGTTACTTGCAATCGCGAGAGCAATCAAAGATAAGAGCTGCATAAAAATCAACGATGCCGAGAAGACATATCACATCGTATGCGAAGAATACGGCGAAGAACCGAGAAAACACACGCAGTTCTTCCAGTACGTCAGGGACTTGATGAGACAGAATCTTCTGACCGAAGCTAAAGACATCGAACCTTCCAAATCGATGTATGTATCGTTACCTGATATTCCATCAAAAGAACTCGCAAAGAGGATTGAGAAACTGCTCGGTGATCCTCAATGAAGTGCGATAACTGCCAGAAAGATGCAGTCACATTCATAAGATACAACGGATCGCATCTGTGTGCGGACCATTTTATGAAATACGTCGAAAAGAAAGTGAAACGTGAGATAAGAAAACAGATCGACGTAAAATCCGGAGATAAGATCGCCGTAGCCGTTTCCGGCGGCAAGGATTCGATGGTTACTCTGAAACTTATTTCAGAGACATTCGGAAAGAGAAAAGATATCGAAATCCACTGCATCACAATCGACGAAGGAATCGAAGGCTACAGGCCCTCAAGTATCGGAATCGTGAAGAATTTCTGTGAAAAGAATAACATTTCATTCCATCTGATTTCATTTAAGGAAGAGTTGGGTCTTACGATGGATCAGGTTGCACCTTTAAGCGGTGAGAACAGCCCGTGTACGTACTGCGGTGTGTTCAGAAGACGCTGTATGAACAAGGTTGCCAAAGAAATCGGTGCGACTTATCTTGCAACAGGACACAATCTCGACGATATGAGTCAGTCCATAATGATGAACTTCGTAAGAGGAGACATCGAAAGACTGGCGAGATTGGGTCCTCACAAAAGAATACAGCCCGGTCTCGTTCCGAGATTCATTCCTTTAAGAGCCGTTTCCGAAAAAGAATCGTTACTTTATGCGATAGTTTCGGGATTGGAATTCCACGACATGACCTGTCCGTATTGGAAAGAAGCACTGAGGAATCAGTACCGCGATATTGTGGACAATCTCGAATCGAGATCTCCCGGTTCGAAATACAGTATACTTTCTTCTTACGATCAGCTGTATCCGATGCTTTCCGAGAACTTCAAAGCAGCCGAACTTCATGAATGCGAATGCGGAGAACCCACTCTCGGTAAAAAATGCAAAGCGTGCGAATTATCCGAAGAAATGAGAAAGAAGATCGGTGAATGAATTTCACCGATCAGATTCTCTTCCATTTCATTCCGTCTGCGGAATCCTCAAGCTGAATTCCGGATTCGGTGAGTCTGTCCCTTATCATATCGGCGAGATCGTACATCTTGCGCTTTCTGAGCTCGGAACGTATGTCCATGAGAATCTTCATGACAGAATCCATTCCTTCGTCGGATTTTTCATCATCGGGAAGAATTCCGAATACGGTATCGAATTCTTTCATCATTTTGATGATGTCTTCCGCACCCTTCCTGGAGAGTGTTCTGTCCGCAATCATCTTGTTTCCGGAGGAAACCAAATCGAAGAACACCTTGATTGCACCGGGCGTGTTGAAATCGTCGTCCATTTCGTTCTTGAATGCTGATTTTGTGGATTCAATCAATTCGGATGCATCGTCTCTGCCGTCCGCATCTCTTGCGTACGCCTGAAGTTCGCGGTAGTAATTCCAGATTCTCTTCAGCGAAGACGAAGCAAGCTCGAAACCTTCTTCGCTGTAGACGAGAGGACTCATGTAGTGTGTTCCCAGGAAATAGAATCTGATGACGTGGCTGTCGTATTTCTCCGCTACGTCGCACACTCTGAAGAAATTACCCAAAGACTTGGACATTTTTTCTTCTTTGGACATTCCCCTTCCTTTGACCTGAAGCATACCGTTGTGCATCCAATAGTTGGCAAGCTGACCTCCTGTTACTGCCTCAGTCTGAAGAATCTCGTTCTCGTGGTGGGGGAAGATAAGATCGTTTCCTCCTCCGTGAATATCGATCCTGTCTCCGAGATAGTGTCTGATCATCGCCGAACACTCGATGTGCCATCCCGGTCTTCCCTTGCCCCAGGGAGAATCCCATGAGATTTCTCCGGGTTTTGCAGCCTTCCATACCGCAAAGTCCAGAGGATTCTTCTTTTGTTCATCGTTGGCTATGCGTCCCGTGGAGAGCATATCGTCCATTGTTTTGTTTGTGAGGCATCCGAAGCTCTTTGCTTTCTCAACCGAGAAGTAAACACTGCCGTCGGGTGTGACGTATCCGTAGCCGTTGTCGATGATTTCCTTACACATTTGGATGATATCATCCATACTCTCGCTCGCCCTCGGATAGATGTCCGCTTTGCCGATTCCGAGTTTTTCCGTCTCTTCGAAGTATTTTTTGATGTACATTTCGGAGAGTTCGAGAGGTTCCATGCCTTTCTCCGCGGCTCTTGTGATGATTTTGTCATCGACATCGGTGAAGTTTGTAACGTGTGTGACCTCATAACCGCTGTATCTGAGGTATTTCGCCACCATATCGAAGACAATCATACTTCTCGCATGACCCATGTGGATGTCATCGTATACGGTTACAC
>CAVFUJ010000119.1:0-2932 GCA_963625795.1 Anaerovoracaceae bacterium | reverse complement strand
GAAGGATACTATCTGATGGGAGGAGACATAGTCGATAAAGAAAATGCTTTTGTCGAACAGATGACTCTTTGGCGCCAAGACTCCGAGGGCAATATCGTCCCCTATCGTAACGACCCCTCCAGATCAATGTGGAGAGATTACCAATCGATTATGGTGAAAAATCTCGATTCAGGCAAAAACAGAATTCCGGGTGTAGTCAGATGGATCAGGGATTTAGAAGACCGCGAAATGATAGAAATGAGTTCTGTAACGGTATCTGTGGTCGGCGTAAAATTCGCCGATAAAGATTTTTTTATTGAAAATTTCACATCCGATTCAATTACTGTGAACAGCGGATTGCTTTCAAACCTCAATGAAAGCTGGAATGTAAGGATTGCTGATGCTGTCAGCCTTACAGACCGTTGTATGTCATTATTGTGGAAATATGTAAAAGACATTTCAGAAGTCTGCGGATTCGATGACAATGCTTCCAAAAATGCATCCTCAAAAGCCAAAACTCGCGCATATATAGAAGTAGACAGGCCATTCAGACAGTGGCTCAGAAGCATTGACCCATCCACAGACGACATAGATAACAAGACCAATGAATGGTCTGAAAAGGTTTACAACATATTACGTGCACAAGCCAAAACCATCTTGGAAGAAGCCGGAGAAAGAGCACTTACAGGAAAAGATGGTAATTCTGCATTCAAACATTTCAGATTATTCTCCGGAAAATTATACAAAGAAACACACAGAGGTACAGATGATGAGTAAGGCAGATATGGTATCGGAATGTACAATGAAAGCCATAGGGCGTCTGAATCCTGACAGTCCTACCTATGCAGCCTCTATGGCCAAATTACGTAGGGGCGTAGGAAAAAGTCTGGCTGATGCCCCGGAGGTCTGGAGTCTCATAATCCCGGATCTTCCCGATGAACTGACCGACACGTCCCGCGACGGATCGGAAGAAACAGAAGCAGAATCTGCTGTATTTACGGCTATGACACTTTATGCACTCCATCAGCAAGGTAACACACAAAGTGTCCTTCGCAAAGGAGAATCGTTCGGCGCAGCCGCCGGCAGATTAAGAAAAAAAGAAGGAGACGATGAGGACAAAGCGTTAACCAGACGGTTCAATACAGTCATAACGTCATCGGAAATGACAGAGCTGGCTCATCATGTCAGAGGACTGATTCAGCTGATGAAATCCTCAGATAAGAACATCGGACTCGACTATCCGCAGTTCGCCAAAGACCTTTACAATTATCAATTCCCGGACGGAAGAAAAAAAGTCATTCTCCGCTGGGGTCAAGATTTCTACAAGATAAACGACAAAGAAGAGGAATGATAGAATGAGTAAAAGATTGTTCGTAGATGTGAATGTCATTCAGACCATGCCGCCTAACTGTGCAAACCGTGATGACACCGGAAGCCCCAAGACGTGTATGTACGGAGGAGTCAGACGTGCCAGAGTCTCTTCCCAAAGCTGGAAGAGAGCCACAAGAGATTTCTTCCACGGCAGAGTGGACGAATCAATGCTGTCTGTACGCACAATGAAAATTGTCCAGATGATTGCGGACAACATCAAAACAATAGATTCAAGCATCTCGGATGAAGATGCATTGTCGAAAGCTACCGATGTCCTTGAAAAAGGCGGCATCAAGACTAAATCGAAAGCAAAGAAAGGGGAAACATCTATCCCTGAATCGCAGGCACTGTTCTTTATGAGTAACAAACAAGCCAAAAATCTTGCAGAACTGGCAATTCAGGGCGGATATGACAAGAAAACTATTGAAGAGGCCCTGAATAAAGGTCACGGGATTGATATTGCACTTTTCGGACGCATGGTTGCCGACAATCCCCTCCTGAATGCGGATGCATCGGCGCAGGTGGCTCATGCAATATCAACACATGTTGTCGAAAACGAATATGACTACTTCACGGCAATCGATGAATGCTCACCTGAAGACAATGCAGGCGCAGGGATGATTGGTACAGTTGAATTTAACTCATCCACACTTTACAGGTATGCCACCGTTGCGGTACATGATCTTGCGGAACAGCTTCTTGACAAAGAAACAACAGCGATGGCTCTTGAAGAATTTGTACGTGCATTCGTCCTCTCTATGCCTACTGGAAAACAGAACACATTCGCCAACCGCTCTGTACCTTATGCAGTGTTCATTGCTGTACGTGAAGATCAGCCTGTGAATCTTGCTCCTGCATTCGAATCTCCTGTTCTGCCGAACCGCAACGGCGGAGGATACAATGAGAATTCGGTCGAAGCCTTGGTTTCATGTGAGACTGAATACCGCAAGGATTTCATCAAAGCCCCACTGGTATCTTGGCAAATCGGCAACGGATTGGATGGACTCGGCCCATCATCTAACTTCGAGACCGCACTCGGAGAATTAAAGAACAGGATTCTGGAGGAGCTTTGATTCCATGGCCACACTGCTATTGAGGCTTGCCGGGCCTATGCAGGCGTGGGGTACAGACAGCAAGGTTGACACACGTACCGCAGGAACTCAACCGAGTAAAAGCGGAGTGGTAGGAATGATCGCTGCAGCTATGGGCCGTTCCCGTGACGAATCGGTAGATGACATTGCTGCATTGAGATTCGGAGTCAGAACGGATCAGGAAGGAACCGTGCTCCGCGACTATCACACCGTTCATCACCCGACAGATTCAAAGAGGGCATACATCACAAACAGATACTATCTCGAAGATGCAGTGTTTCTCATCGGTCTTGAAGGAGATGAATCAATGCTTCACAGCATAGATGAGGCAGTAACACATCCGTACTACCCTCTGTTCATGGGCAGACGCTCGTGTCCTGTTACCGGCCGTGTATCCCTCGGCATAAGAGATAAAACGCTCCGCGAAGCATTGGAAAATGAACCATGGCTGGCTTCGGATTGGTATAAACGCAGACACAAAAAGGATACAT
>CAVFUJ010000118.1:0-2962 GCA_963625795.1 Anaerovoracaceae bacterium | reverse complement strand
TGGTGGTCCCATTGTGATTTGAACACAAGACCTTCCGGTTATCAGCCGGACGCTCGAACCAAGCTAAGCTATGGGACCACTCGGTGAAGTCGGATAGATACATGTATAATAAATAGGTTTTGGTCGGCCTTTCGTCTGCTGGGGGTGTGAAAGATTAATATGAAAGTCGCCGATACGAACCGTATGGCTCATGTTTTCCACTGGGTTAAGGTCAAGGTCGTCTGTTACGCCACAGAAGACGAAGAATTACTCCACGACGTTGCGGTCGGACTCACAGGTATCGAAGACGATGAGGCATACGATGTCGATATTTCGGAAGGAATGCACGGAAATCCGATTACCGTGATCGATGTAAACGTCTCCCACAAAAAGGACTGTGACAGACTCTTCAGAAACCTCGGTTCCGATATTATCGCAACACTTCTCAATGAGTTGGACGGACGTATCGACGAAGACGACCTCTTCTACATGAGACTCGACAAGCAGAGTGCGGTGAAAGGAGAATACAGATTATCCCACGGAGGGGATGTAATCTCAATTACCGCCAAGATTGCTGCGCATCCCGCTAAGAAAGAGATTGCCGTAGGTCTGATGAGGAATTACCTCACAGACCTCAGCTCTCCTCCTCGTGGACCTGCGGCTTCACAGTGACCTGCACCATCTTTACGCGGCGGTTCTTGACAGACCTTACAATCATCTTTACCTGATCGTTTTCGACTCTGTCGCCTTTTACGGGAACACGGTTCAGTCTGTACTGAATGTATCCGCTTACCGTAGGTTCGTCGTAATCGCCGAGATCGAATTCCACACCGATTTCCTGCATCAGGTCGCTGATGTTTGTGTCACCCAATACAGTGAACGAACCGTCGGATTCGCGCATGATGAAGTGCTGCACTTCGTCGCTCTCATCCCATATTTCTCCCACAAGTTCTTCGAGAACATCTTCGAGAGAAACAATACCCATTGTTCCGCCGTATGAATCCACGACGACAACCATCTGAACCATTGATTTCTGAATCTCGGTCAGAGCCTTGGCAACTGTTGTGTTTTCGGGAATGAACTTCACCGGGCGCATTATTTCTTCGATCTTTGCGTTCTTATTCTTGAAGTACGCATTGTAGAAGTCCTTGGCGTAGATGACACCCAGGATGCTGTCTATGGTGCCGTCATACACGGGAATACGCGAGAATCCCGATGTGATGAACACATCCTTCAGTGCATCCATCGATTCGCTCTTATCTATTCCCACAACATCTACACGGGGCGTGAGAATCTCCGTGACTTCTTTGTCATCGAATTCGATAGCCGATTTGATCAGTTCGCTCTCGGTCTTCTCAAGAGTTCCTTCGTCCTTGATCTGATCGATCATTACGACAAGTTCGTCTTCCGTGAGAGTGACATCGCTTTCATCCACGTTGGTGTGCGTAACCTTGTTGACCATCTTGAAGAAGAAGACAACAGGCGACAGTACCACAGTCATGAAATGAAGGAATCCTCCGAGCTTGAGAGCATACTTCTCGGCGTTCATCTTCGCAAGTTTTTTGGGTGTAATCTCACCGCACAACAGGATGACGATGAACATGAACACCGTCGCGAAAATAACACCCATAGCACCGAACATAACCGTGAATAACCACGTACAGATCGATGACGAGAGGATGTTAACGAGGTTGTTTCCTACGAGAATCGTCGTAAGAAGCTTGTCGTAATCTTCGAGGAGTTTGAGTGCTCTGACGGCCCTCTTGTCTCCTTCGTTGGCCATATTCTTGAGTCTGATCTTATTCGCACTTGTAAAAGCTGTCTCGGAAGCCGAGAACAAGGCGGACAAGAGTACCAATATTATCAGGATGACCGCATAAAGCGCGAACATCCACATCTGATCATCCATCTATCCAATCCCTGCCATACCGGAAAACGACACTGTTTTTCCGTCGGTCGATATTAAACCGTATCGGTCGTTCTATGAGTTAACATATTTATAAATATTGTCTGCTGGCCCGACGTAACTCACGACAGATTGGTATCCTCCGTATTATAATTACAATATTTTTAATAAGAGAGAGGACATGATGAGAGCAGATTAACATGGCCGACCAATTCAAGTATGAAGTCGTAGAGATGATTGCCGTCCTTTCCGAATCCAGCAAAGGCTGGACCAAAGAACTCAATCTCATCAGCTGGAACGACAAGGAACCCAAATTCGATATCAGAGAGTGGTCCCCCGACAGAAGCAAGATGAGCAAGGGTATCACGCTCACACCCGAAGAGACAGCCGTCCTCAAGAAGGCTCTCGACTCCAGAGGCGACATCTGATTTTATTTTCATTCGATCGGACAGGGGTTGTGAAAACCCCTTCCGGATCGGTATTCTCCAGCTTCGGCCATGACAACAAGAATGGGTTATCTCCAGGAACTTTTGGACAGCATTATGCTTGTGTCGTCCGGAAAGAAAGGCGCGGTATCGGAGAACAGGAGACTTATTTCCGATTACGACCCTTCGTATTACGACATACTCAGAAGATATCTCGGCGGTAAAGACCAGCGTGTGACGGTCGAGGTTATTTCTTTACTTACGGCGCTGAGGGAAAGACAGGCTCTCGGAGATATCAAGAAATTACGTGCGGAAGCAGGAGAGAATGTAAGCAATGCGTGTGTGGGATATCTGTATTCTCTCGATGTGGATGACAGCCACATTCCGGATTTGATCGATATCCTGAAACACAAACGCGGCTCGGAATTCAGAAATGCTGCATTGAGAATGCGTGCGGTCGGAAGAGACGAAGATGTCCCCGAATTACGCAAAATCTACGGCCGTGTAGACGGAGAAATGCGCGAACAGATGAGAGACTGTCTCGACGGGATTATCTCACGCAGCCCCGTGCTGAGTAAGAAAAGAAGGATGTTACTTTCCGTGCCTGTATTTCCTGATGAAGATAAATTCAGGGAATTCGCCGATAAAACTA
>CAVFUJ010000117.1:0-2978 GCA_963625795.1 Anaerovoracaceae bacterium | reverse complement strand
TTCAGTCCTGCATCCGATATCTGCTTGGGAAGATCCATATGTTCCTCCGAATCGATTGAACCGATTTAATATTATTCTGCGTCGGTGCCTCTGAACCACGAGAAGAGAATTCCGACTATACTGAATACTATGCATATTGACCATGCATACTTCAGAATGTCCACGAATACTTCGTAGTTTGAAGGCTCTATGACTGCATCGGTTCCCATGAATATCGAGATGAGGCATGTCGCAAGACCCATGGACATCATCATACCCGTCTGTCTGAACACCGCAATCATTCCGGATGCCTGATTGTACTGATTTACCTTTACGTAAGACATCACGGCATTTGTGTTCGGTGCGGCGAACATACCGAATCCCATTCCCATGAAGAACTGCGAGATGTAGATTGCAGTGTAATTGATTGTGATACCCGATGCGTAAAGCAGTATCACCAATCCGATACAGAGCATTATCATTCCCACGGTAGGGAGAATACGTTTGTCCATTGTGTCAGATAATCTTCCCGAAATCAATGCAAATACAACCTGAACAACGGGCTGAATTATCATCACCGTTCCCGCTTCCGTTGCGGTAAGAAGGCCGATGCCCTGAAGATATCTCGAAAGGAAGAATGAGACAGAGAACGATGCTGCATAGTTGAGGAACAAAGCAGCCATGGATCTTCTGAATGCTCTTGTGGAGAACAGTTCGATGTGGAATATCGGATATTTCTCGATTGATTCGTATTTGATGAATCCGACGATAATCAGCAAACCGACGATTATCATGATAAAAGCGTAGATTTCCGGCAGGGAAATCAGACCGAACATCATAATCAATATGCCTATTGCATAGATTGCGGAACCTCTCATGTCGAAGATATCGTTGGGTGTACTGGTGACATTATCCCTGTACTGGGCCATCATAAGTGCAGCCAATAACATCAGCGGGACCAACATCAGAAAGAGAGATCTCCAGCCGAAGATATCGGTCATGAAACCTCCCACAATCGGCGCAGCGGATGCTCCGACGTAGACGAATGCAGTATTGATTCCCAATGCAGCTCCGCGTTCATTCGGAGGATAAACATCTGCAATCATTGAGACACATGTGCATGACGTGAACGCCATACCGACTGCCGTGACTCCTCTGAAAACATACAAAGCAACGATATTCGGTGAAAATACCGAACATATCGCACCGACGGCACCTACAACAGCACCCCAGATGAACGTGCGTTTCTTTCCGTAAATGTCGGCAAGCCTTGAAGCAGGCAGCATACACATTACAGAAACGATAAAATAAACGCTGGAAACCCAGCCCAATTCATGCTCACTGCACCCGAGGTCTGTCTGAATAGCCCCGAGTGCCAGATTGAGCATTCCGCCCGCGAAGGGATTGATAAAGATGGCAGTGCATGAGGCCGCCAATACGAGGCGTCTTACGTTCCTGCTGTATTGTGCGTCACTCATGCGTCTGCCCTTAACTCTCGATACCTTCCGAGATCATCTTGCGGTTCTTCTCGAGAAGATCCATTTTCTTTGCGGGAATACTCTTAACAAGACCTTTGTCGAGATTCTCCTGCGAGCAGAATTTGGTTTCCTTCCAGAGCCTTCCCACGATAATCATGTTCGCGGCACCTTTGACTCCCGCTTCCTCGGAAAGTTTCGATGCTTCGAGATAGATGACTTTTACGTCATCTCTTTCAACTTTCTTGTGGATCAGAGTGGAATCGAGAATGATGAGTCCTCCGGGGACGACATCGTTCACGAACTTATCCAACGAAGGAAGGTTCATCGCAACAAGAATATCGGGATTTGTGACCAACGGCGAACCGATTTTGTTGTCTGAGATACAGACGGAACAGTTTGCAGTACCGCCTCTCATCTCGGGACCGTAGGACGGAAGCCATGAGACTTCTTTGCCTTCCATCATTCCCGCATATGCGATTACTTTTCCGGAGAAGAGAACACCCTGTCCTCCGAAACCTGCGAAGAGAATGTTGAGATCCTTCATTCCTTTCCCTCCCCGATATCTTTGTAGACTCCCAACGGGTAGTAGGGAAGCATGTTGTCCCTGAGCCACTGAATAGCATCCTTAGGTGCCATTCCCCAGTTGGTCGGGCATGTGGAAACAACTTCGATGATACAGTATCCTTTGCCTGCAATCTGGTACTCGAAAGCTTTCCTGATTGCTCTCTTCGCTTCTTTTACGTTCTTGACACAGTCGACGGTTACACGCTGTGCGAGTGCGACTCCGTCCAACGAAGAAAGAAGTTCGCATACCCTGATCGGGTTACCTGCAACTTTCACATCCCTTCCGTAAGGTGTGGTCTGTGTGACCTGTCCTGGAAGTGTCGTAGGTGCCATCTGACCTCCGGTCATTCCGTAGATTGCGTTGTTAATGAAGATTGCAACGATGTTTTCTCCCCTTGCCGCTGCGTGTACGGTTTCTCCCGCACCGATTGCGGCGAGATCTCCGTCACCCTGGTAGGTGAACACAACATCTTCGGGTCTGGCTCTTTTCACTCCCGTAGCGACTGCAGGTGCACGTCCGTGGGGTGCCTGAACCATATCGCATCCGAAGTAGTTGTATGAGTAAACGGAACATCCGACGGATGCGACACCTACGGTTTTACCTTCGATACCCAATTCGTCGATGACTTCCGCAACGAGCCTGTGCACGATACCGTGTGTACATCCCGGACAGTAGTGGAACGGGACGTTGAGAAGGGCCTTAGGCCTCTCACCCTTAACTTTCGTCATTGTAACCCTCCGTTGATTTTTACAATCTGATCATACACTTCTTTGGTGGTTGGGATCATACCGCCTGTGCGCCCGAAGAATTCCACGGGTTTGCTGCATTCGATTGCTAACTTCACGTCATCAATCATCTGACCCATGTTCATCTCGACATCGAGGAACACTTTTGCGTGTTTTGCGTGTTTCTTGAATGCTTTCTCGGGGAAGGGCCAGAGTGTGATGGGTCTCAGA
>CAVFUJ010000116.1:0-3138 GCA_963625795.1 Anaerovoracaceae bacterium | reverse complement strand
CGGTACAGTCATAGAATGTGATCTTTTTGAATGCATCTGTTCCGATACTGGTGACCGAAATCGGTATGACCACGGTTTCAAGCTTTGTACAGCCACTGAAAGCGCCGGTTCCGATGCTCTCGACCGAACCCGGCAGAATGACTGATGTCATGGGACACTCTAAAAATGCATTTTCACCGATAGTCTTGACACCGTTTCCGAAGGCTACGGACGTGGTTTCGCAATGATTTCCGCAATAATAGAATGCTTCTTTTCCGATATCTATGACAGAATCCGGTATGTTTATGGCTTTAAGGTTGTAGCATGATTTGAATGCTTGGATTCCGATGGTCTTGACATTCTCCCCGATTGTCACCGATTCGAGTGCTTCACATAATTGGAACGTATATTTTTCGATGCCTGTGATGCCACTGCCGATAACTGCTGATTTGAGTTTGATACAGTTGTAGAATGCGTAACTTCCCATGCTCGTTACCGAATCGGGTATCGATATAGATGTGAGTGATTCCAAGTTGGTGAATGCATCGGGTCCGAGGGTTGTAACTGAATTCGGAATGGTCACGGATCCCACTGATTTACAAAAGCCGAATGCCCTTTCTCCGATGGTCTCGACACTATTTCCGATGGTCAGGGCTGTGATTCCGCTACAATAGTAGAATGCATCCTTTCCGATCTCAGTGACTTTATCGGGTATGATGACAGTTTTGATCGAAGCACATTCGTAGAATGCATCCTTTCCGATACTTGTCACTTCGCTTCCGTTTTCGAAAGTTACGGATGTGAGTTGTTTGGTGCAGTTCTTGAATGCACCCTCTCCGATCGCAATCACTGTGTATTCAACAACAGTACCGGTTCTCTTATCCGAAATCTTCACGGGAATCGTCAGTTCTGCAGGTAAGGTATCTGCATCATAACCGGTCGCCGTTGCCGTGTTTACGTTATTCTCCGTTGACAAGCTGTATTTGACTCCGCCGAAAGTCAATTTTGTCAGATCGGCTTTTGTCAGTGTGTTCTCAGCGGTCTTTTCGAAGAAGCCCTTCAGGTTGATAGTATCTGTTAATTGATATTCGGTTGTTTTCTTGGTATCACTATAGAACTTGATGTCACCGAACGCGCCGTTTCCGATGGAAGTGATTCCGTTTCCGAAATACACTCCTGTGATGCCGGTGCAGCCGCTGAATGCGTTCTGTCCGATAGTTGTAACAGAATTGGGTATGATCACTTCTTTCAGAGCAGTACATCCGTTGAATGCACCGTCTCCGATGGTCTCGACATCGTTTCCGAAGGTCACAGACGTAAGTCCGGTACAGCCGCTGAACGCATTGACGCCGATACTCTTGATTCCGTTTCCGAGGGTTACGGTTTTGAGTGTCGTGAGGTTCTTGAATCCGTTGTTTCCGATGCCTATGACGTTGTATGTAACATTGGGGGAGACATTGGTGTCAGTGGCGGTCGAAGGGATCGTCACCTCAGTACCGTTGCCGGTATAGCCGACCGCCAGGAGATCTTCGCCGTCCGGGAATGTATATACGATATCACCTATGGTCAGGGTCTTCTGCTTCAATACTCCGTCACCCTCGCCTTCGAAGGTGTTCCCCGACAGGTCTGCGACAGTTACACTAAGGTTGCTGTCGCTGTGATCCTTGAATGTGAGGACAATGGATTCTGTGGATGTTGCTTCGTTATAACCTCTGAACGCAGAGTTGTTGATAGTTGTGACCGAACTCGGTATGTTTATGGATTTGAGTCCGGCACAGTTCTCGAACGCACCGAATCCGATGGTCTCGACACTGTTTCCGAGGGTCACGGTGGTCAGTGCCGTACAGCCCTGGAATGTCCATTCGTCGATACATATGACTCTGTTTCCGATTGTCACAGTAGTCAGTCCGATACATTTGTAGAATGCTTCCTTGCCGATTACTGTCACTGAATCCGGAATTGTCACTTTTGTAAGTTTTGCGCAGTACGCGAATGCTTCAGATCCGATACTTGTTACCTTGTCCGGTATTGTCACGGTTGTGAGCTTTATACAATTGTAGAATGTATCTTTTCCGATCTGTGTAACAGACTTCGGAATGGTTATCTCAGTGAGATTTTCGCATGAGAGGAATGCAGAGTGTCCGATACTCGCGACTGTATCAGGTATGGTTATTCCTGTGAGTATTCCGCATACGGCGAACGCATAATCTCCGATACTCTCGAGTTTGCTTCCGTTCTCGAAAGTTACGGTTGTGAGTCCCGTACAGTTGTTGAATGCGGAATAACTAATTGTTGTAACAGACTTCGGAATGGTTATCTCCGTGAGTTTTTCGCATTTGGCGAACGCAGAGTTTCCGATGGACGTTAACGTATTCGGGAGGGTCATAGACGTAAGTCCAGTACAATCGTAGAATGCATAGGCTCCAATATTTACGATTCCTTCTCCCATAATCACAGTTTTAATCGCTCTATTGCTATTGAACGCGTTGTCCTCAAGGGATATGATTCCAGATTCGGTCATGGTCTTTTCAACGTTGCCGTCCATGTATGTGTATTTGATGAAACCGGCCCTCAAAAATCCGTTGTCTCCTTTGACGAAGACGTTTCTGTCCGCATCGTACAATTTACTGGCATCGGTGATCTTGGTTCCGGCGTCGTAGAATTCTATGCCCCAGTTGATGGTGCCTGTGACTCCGTTTCCGAAGGTTATGCTTATAAGCTTAGTACATCCGCTGAATGCATTTTCTCCGATGCTTGTGACGGAATCAGGTATTATCAGATATGCGGGTTTGGTACAGTCTTTGAATGCTCCCGGTCCGATTGCGGTGACATTGTAGGTGTTGTTGTTCTTTTCAACCGTGGAAGGGATCGTCACTGTACCGTAATCCTGTAAGCCTGAAGAGTAATAGCCTGCTGCGGTTGCCGTGTACGGTGAATTTTCAGATAATTTGTATTTGACCCCGTCTTTATACAGGATAGTCGGATCGTTGTTCACCAGTATACTGTTGCTGCCCACGAAGGTGTTTCCTTTCAGGTCTTTGAGAGCGGTAAGTTCGATTGTATGTCCGTCGTCGGCGTAGAATTTGGTATTCTTGAACGCATTCGTTCCGATACTGGTGACAGAGTCGGGTATGTTTATGGTTTCGAGCTTTGTACAGT
>CAVFUJ010000115.1:0-3185 GCA_963625795.1 Anaerovoracaceae bacterium | reverse complement strand
GTTGCACAGAGTCCCGAATCGACGATGATTTCCATCGAAGGATCTTTGCCGTGTATCTGCGCAATCCACTCCGAAGAGATGTGATGGTCGATGAACAGCACGCTGTTGAATCTGCTGAGATATCTTGCGGATTTCGGCTGAAGGGAAAGGTCGGTGAAAATTACATCGGAGCCTTTCGGAATGTTCGCAATCTCAGCGCTGAGGCTGTCGTACGAGACGTACTTCGTCCTCTCGGCACTGGTCAGACCGGCTCTCTGCAGAAGTACTGCACAGCCGAAACCGTCAAGGTCGGTGTGTGTGAAATGATACGGATTACTGAGTTTCATTGTTATTCCTCGTGATGATTGAAAAAATGCTGTTTATGTCGGCATCCGCGACCGTCAGAGGGAGAGGGAAGTCTTTGCTCCTCTCCTCTTCGGGAATAAGCGCCAGGATCTTCTCCAGCGCATCCTTCAGAGTCTCCCCTGCGGCCTGCCTGTTGCTGATCAGGACACAAGTCAGATTGATTGCGAAATCGACAATCTCCGACTTGACGTAAGGATCGCCTGTCTCCATTGCAATGATATCGAGACGTTTGCACGTCGACGAGTTCAGGCGGTAGTTACGGTCCTTAGTCTCACTCATGGACTGCACCTTAGAGTGTCTCCCCGGAGATCTTCGTGAAGCGTGTTTTCAGGCAATCCCTGCAGACATCCACTCCAGTAATCTGCAGTGTCGTACACTCAAGCCAACGGCACACCCTCTTTTCTCCGCAGATGTCACATACCTGCGGCATACGTGCATCACAGTCGCGGAAGCGTGTTACTCCTGCGGTGGGTTTGCCGAAGAGGTCGATGTGCGGGACATAGTAATCAGTCATCGTCACCTCTGCATTCTGCAGCATCGCCTTTACCGCACGGCGGATGAACTGAGATCTCGTCAGGTCTCCGCGGTTGCTGTCGATGGTTTTCAGAAGTTCGGCATCCGCACGGAATGAGATCATTGTCTGAGCTTCCATCAGTACAACCTCCCGTACTCGTCCTCGTAATCCGAACGGGAGTAGACTCCGTTCTTCACGTCTTCGACGAAGGATCCGCTGTACTCTTCGAGCATTGCCTTCTCGACAATCTCATCGAGAATGTCTTCGATCGGTGCGCCTGTTCTCTCGGAGATCAGGTTGATCATGATGTAGTGCTGTTCGTCGATATTCATGGAGAACATCATTCGTCCCTCCTGTTCCATGCATCGACGACTCCGTCGTAGTCGAGATTCTCGACGTCCGTGTATTTGAGAGTCGGACCTCTCGCACCGCATTCGGAACACTGCATCCACGCCATTCCGAAGGATTTGTTGATGAGCTCACTCACATACACGTATGTCGAACCGCAGAAGGGGCATGATCTGAGAGTCAGAACCAATCTCTCCTCTGTCATGCAATCACCCTGTAAACTCTTGCACGTCTTCCCGAAGAGGTCAGATTGTAACCGGAGACTCTGATCATTCCGTTCTCCAGAAGCTCCGTGATGCGCGGAGAAGTTGAATTGGGAGAGTGATAGCCCAATCCCCTGTAAATCTGCTCTGCGTTGAGATCTGGATTTTTGCGGATGAAGTTGTAGACGAGCTTCTGCCTTGCATTCAGTTCGGGTTCTACCGAATGATACGCTTCCAATGTGGTCTGGGCAATCATGCGGACTCCCTCCTGCTCCCTGTCGGGTGCATTAAGGGTTCATTTTGGTGCAATAACCGTTCCCTTTCTGCACTCATTCGGCAACCCCCCTATCTGCACCGTTTACAGGGTCTTTTGCAACCCTATCTGCACTGTCCCCTTTCTGCACCGCATTGCGGTAGAGTTCGAGGTACGTTTGGTAACGGTCGGTGCGGACCATCTCGTTCTTGACTGTGTTCGGAGAGACTTTCAGAATCTGTGTCGCTAAGGTCTTCCATGAGACGCCCGATCTTGCGTAATCGTAGATTGTCTTCTCGGGAAGAATCATCGTTCTTGTCTTGTGGTGCTCGTTGATTTCGCCGACATAACATCTGCCGCCGTTGTAGTCGGGTGTCACATCTTCGAGGAACATGAACTTAGCCGGTTTGGAGACGTGTTTGCCGTTGAGCTTTCTGGTAAGCATTCCCTGAATCGTTCTTCCCGAGAGCTTTGAGATTTCGACCTTCGAAGAAACTGCTCCGATGGCATCCATGTACATTCCTGCTTCGGAATCGGGATCTACGGAGCTTGCAGCGTAACGTATTCTGCATCCCGTCGGTTTGAGTTTCTCCTTGATTTCTTCGAGTTTCATATCACGGGTGAGACGGGACTGCTCGTTCACGAGCAGGATCTGAATGTCTCCGCCGACGATAATACGGCCCATCATCGAAAGGAAGTTGTCACGCATCAGAGTCTTTCCTGTCTGTTCGTCCTGATAGATGCCGATGATGTTCACTCCTTTCTGTCTGCACCACTCCTTCATGCTGCGTATCTGTGTCTCGCAGGTCTGTCCCTGGTCATCTGTAGATACACGTGCGTAAAGGACTGCATTATATCCTTCGAGGTCGGACGTTCCGACCTTCTGTATAGTCTGTGTGTTCAAAAATATCCCTCCGTGGTAGGGTAAATCGGTTCGTTACGGGGTTTGAGCGGGGTTTCTTCGGAGTCCAGCTTCGAGACTTTGCTGTCGAAAGTCATCGCCTCGATGATTGTGAGCTTCTCCTGTCCGTCGACAATCTTGTCGAGAAGAGACAGAGTGGCATCGAGTCTGTCTGTCAGTTCGCAGATACAGACGGCGTGGTCGTCGATTCTTGCTTCTGCGGCAAGAATCCTTGACGGGAGAAATGCCATGACTTCCTGTTTCTCACGGGATAAGGGGTCGTCGCCGAGATTCTCAAATTCAAGTTCAGGTGTTCCGTGCGACGTATCAACGATTAAATCGGGCTGTGAGAACTGCTTTGCATCTTTGTCGAAGTGCTGGATTGCGCGGTGACCCGGTTTTGCCCTGTGGATTGTTCCCTTGACAATCGGATTGATGAGCTTCCATCCGCTGCGTTCCATCACTTCCGCAAACTGCAGTGCACGGTCCTTGAAAATCGGAACGAGGAGATCTTCGGTAGGATACTTGGTAACGTCTACGAAGATTCTGCCCGGGTAGAAGAAAAAGGTCAGTTTGTGGTTTTTCATGCCGATACGGACCTGCCACGAGACATCCTGTCCG
>CAVFUJ010000114.1:0-3240 GCA_963625795.1 Anaerovoracaceae bacterium | reverse complement strand
CCTTACGATTATAACATGTTTATCATAATTGGAAACGGCGCAGTCAGCTTTTATTTCCCTCAGCAGATTGGAATAAACTATTCTCTGTTCGTCTATCAGCTGATATTCCGTATTGCCGATAAGCATTCCCGCAATACTGTTCGCAAGCATCTTTGAAGGTCTGATACGGCCGTTTTCCAACTCAAAAAGTATGTCTTTCTTCGACTTTCTTTTGATGTATTTGGATACAAATCTTGAGAGATCGACATACTGATCGGAAATGAAAGGTTCCGCCTTCTCCAGTCCTTCCGAATAAATCGGATTCGTAAGTTCATCAATACATGAACGGCGGTAATTGTGAAGAAATGTGCAGGTTTCTATGCTTACTTCTCCTTCTTCGACATATTCATTGAAATTGGAAAGTGTGGAACCGTAAGTATATGCCTGCCATGAGGGGTGAACTTTCTGTTCGTTTCCCACACGCACAATATCAGGCATATCTGTGTGCTTTACCTCTTCCCATTGTTTGAGTTCGCAGATAATGAGATGATCCTGTCCGTTATCATCCGAACCGGCAATCATGAAATCTATACGTCTTTCCGTAAGAGGAATGCGATACTCCAATGCCACCTCAACATCACCGGGAAGCGGAGAGTTACGTAATGCATTGGAAATTGCAGGAAGTGATCTGCTGAATGATCTGCTCTCCGATTCACCCACTTTGCGGCAGAGTGATTTAACAACCTCGGATTCTATTTTGTTAGTGGTTACATCTGAATGAAATTCCGCGAGTGTCTTACGATAAGCAATCACAATCGATGATTCAGTTTCATGTTAATATTGGTTTATGTACGGATCTCGAAGTTTTGGATGTTGTTATTTTCAGTTCAGCAGATTCTTTTTCCAAAGCTGACCTAATGAATGACCATCTTCAAGCCAATCTTTCAATTTCTCTAGTTCCAAACGTGAGAATTCTGTCCCGTTACCGTCATCCCTCACTGTTATGATGTCATCAGGTGAGAATTCATCCAAAAGATCTGCAGACTGTGTCGAAACAATTATCTGACCTGTCTTTCCGACCGATTTTATCATCTCGGCAAGGTAAACCATAGCCTGCGGGTACAGGCCCAATTCAGGCTCATCAAATATCATCGTCATCGGCCTGAGTTCTTTCGGCTGAAGCAGAAGAGTTGTAAGACAGATGAATCTCAGCGTACCGTCAGACAGCTGATTCGGACCCATAATTCCGTCGTTGTCGATTTTCTTCCACCTCAGCATTACATCTTCAGCGTCGTTATTCGGAATCAGTACAAAATCTTCAAAGAACGGTGCAGCCAAACGGATTGTTGAAACTATTTTTCTGTAATCCGAAGGATATTCTTCCTTCAGACGGAGTAGGAACGGTGCAATGTTCCGTGCATCGTCCAACAGAGTCACGTTGTCATATGTGCTGCACGACCTCTTCATCAGAGATGTCGCCGACGTGTCATTGAAATGATACACGCACCATGATTTTACGGAGAGAAAAGGCTCAGCATTGTCTTTGACACAATCTTTCAATTTGGATTCGAAATGTCCGCTGCCGAGAGAATATTTCATACCAGAATGTTCCTGACAGAAATACTCATCAGAAAACATCAAACGTTCTTCTTCTGTCAATTTCAAAGAAAATCCATAGCTGTTGTTTTCAAATAATGCATCAATAGCTATCTCTTCTGTTTCATCGGGTCCGTCATACAGCAGAGATTTTACACCGCGTTTCGAAACGGTTCTCTGCAATTCTAAAGAAATAATCTTCCGGACAAATGCAAAAGCCGACAGGAAATTCGATTTTCCGGAGCCGTTTGACCCAATCAGGATATTGATATTCCCGAGATCGACAGATGCATTGCGTATCGAACGGAATCCCTTAATCCTGATTTTCTTCAGCATTTCTCCGTTCATTTACACACCGCCGATAAACAATGACAGTGATAATTCGGAGCACTCATAATAATTTGTTTGAAAAAAGAAAAACCCAAGGCCGTATCCTAAAACACGGCCTCAGTAAATTCACTTAAGCCTCTGCAGCATCTTGACAGCCGCATCGACAACCTGAGCACCTTTCTCGATTCTGTCCATCGCCTGGAGCTCGGTCATTCCGGGACCCGTCAGTCCGAACGCAACAGGCTTTCCGGATTCCAATGAAAGATCCATAATCTTCCTCGATGCCTGTCCCATGACAACCTCATCGTGTTCCGTCTCACCCTCGATAACCGCACCGATCGTAATCACCGCGTCGATCTCAGGGTCATCAACCAATTTCTTCACTGCCAGCGGAACCTCGAACACTCCGGGCACCAAAATCTTCTTAACGATATCCACTCCGAGGAACTCGGCTTCCGCTTCCGCCCTTGCAGCCATGAGCGACGTAATTTCATAGTTGAATTCAGCTGCTACCATTCCGATTCTGTATTTCTCTGCCATTTCAATCACTTCTTCTGTCTTACAGGTCCCGCATCCGCGAATCCCTGTCTCAATCCTGTACCTGCACGTTTTGTCAATGATTCCGGACGGAAGAGTAAGTCATACACATTGACCGCATGTTCTCTCGCTCTGCTGTCCGCAAGAAATTCAAGTTCTTTCTCATCCTTTGCTTCGTCTTCGTGGACAAACACTTCGATAATATGAGTATCCGTCATCAGCTGACATAAAATCAGTCCCGTGGATGCTTCATGTGCGCATGTTTTATCCTTAGCCATAGGCCCGGGCATCGCCAATGCCATACAGATGTCGCATCCGTCTTCTTTGATGAGTTTCTTACATGCAACGGGGAGATCTTTAAATCCGGGTACGGTACGCCTGATTATATTAAACCCTGTACCTGTTTTCTTTAATTCGTCAATCGCAGACGCAGCCATATCGTATCTTGCGAACGTAGTATCCGCTATTCCGATTGTCTTCATTTCAGGTCGCCTCTTTCACGTATTTTCTTCACGATTGCTCTCGTCGCAGCCAAATCATCTGCGGAACGTCCCGCACGTTTCACTTCGATGTCGAATCCTCTTTTCTTCAGTTCTTCGGATAATTCCTTTTCATCGAAGTTCTGATCGAAACCCAATACGATAATATCCGGTTTTATTTCATCCAAAACAGAGAACATGTCTCCGTCTCTTCCCGGAATTGCATAATCTACGGGTTTCAGTGAGGAAACAATCTTCACCCTCATATCCTGCGGAGTGATAGGTTCATGTTTTCTTTTCCTCACGGTGTCGTCACTTG
>CAVFUJ010000113.1:0-3281 GCA_963625795.1 Anaerovoracaceae bacterium | reverse complement strand
AGAACTCACCGACACTCTGAAGTCGATATTCTCGGCAATTTCGGATTATTCCGTAGGTGAATTTTCAGTGGATCCTAGCATACAGTCAAGACTGTAACCAAACTCTGTCTCACGTCCAGGTATCACCCGTGATACTTACCCATTTATCAACATACAATCAATTCCCGAACACATGACCAGCGGAACACTTGCAATGATTGCCTGTCCCATCCTCGAAGACGAGATGGTCTACAGCATACTGAAAGACCGCGAAGAAAAGAAAATCTATCTTCTCAGGAACAAAAACACAAATACCCTCACCCCCAAACTCAGAGAACACAATATAGAGTACACGGGAATAGACGAAGACGATTTCCTGAAAGGAAAAGTAAGGATATCCGACGGAGGATACTCAATAGTCATTTGGATGATGGACATCGGCCTTCATTCCGAACCGAAAAATCTCGGCGATACAATCAGAGACGAACTCATCCGCATCGACGGAAGAGTCGACGGAATCGCATTGTATTACGGTTTATGCGGAAACGGCCTCCTGGGAATTCTCGACTGGTGTAAAGAAACACTCAAAACACCCGTTACAATCTTCACCGACGGTCACGGAAAAATCTGCGACGACTGTATCTGCGTTCCGTTGGGAAGTTCCGAGAATTATCT
The DNA here is from genome assembly GCA_963625795.1 of Anaerovoracaceae bacterium. Classification (GTDB taxonomy): domain Archaea; phylum Thermoplasmatota; class Thermoplasmata; order Methanomassiliicoccales; family Methanomethylophilaceae; genus Methanarcanum. The sequence goes on along the minus strand of CAVFUJ010000113.1, from coordinate 2,627 downwards.
GAAACTTATCAGAAGATATCCGGGTGTGATGTACCTCACGCCCGCCATGGCCTGCAGTCAGGACGAATTCATGGCATCCCAGGATTTATTCAAAGGAGCGGAAGTATCCGGCATGACTCCGCAGGAATACATGAAATTCATGCTTGATTTGGCTGATTACAAATACGCCCTGAAGATCGATACCGGAATGGGAGATCAGGAACATTTCCAGGGAGAATGCGAGAACTTCGTGAAGAAATACGATCTTCAGCTGAAAGAACTTGAAAAAGATTGGATCTCGTCCGACGCAGCGGACAGGATCTATTCGGAAGCGAAATCATTCCTGAAGGAATGATTCCGCTTCCGGGAATCACATCGTCCTTGCCGCATAGGCAGGAACGGTGACTTTCTTTCCGCAGACGATACACTTACCGTCGTATTCCTCGGGAACATACGGTGTACCGAGAATCTTGATGTTGTGTTCGTCTTCGAATTTATGACCGCATTCGGGGCATCCGCACCATCCGAATCTGTACACACGGAGTTTCGCATCGTCGGTATCCTTGGGGATGTCGTCCATTGAAACCAAATCGGTAATTGCATCCTTCTGGAACTTCCATGCTTTCTCTTCCATATCCTTCATCTGCTGGTCGAGAATCAACTTCACACCGGGAACAAGTGTTTCCAAATCAACGGTTCCCTTCTCTCCGGTGTCACGTCTCGCAAATGAAACCACTTTGTTTGCAATATCTCTCGCTCCGAGTTCCAATCTCAGCGGAACGCCTTTGATTTCCCAGTCGTAGTATTTGCTTCCGGGACGTACGTCACGGTCGTCCAACTTTACACGGAATCCCGCTTCGGAAAGAATATTTTCAATCTTACGTGCTTCCGCAGTGACATCCACTGTGTTATCCTTACCGAGAATAGGAATAATCACAATCTGGAACGGTGCAATCGCGGGAGGAAGACAGAGTCCTTTCTCGTCTCCGTGAACCGAAATAACCGCACCCAATAATCTTTCGGACATTCCGAAGGTTGTCTGATGCACGTGCCTGTGCTCTCCGTTCTCATCTTCGTATGTGATATCATACGGAACTGAGAAGTTCGTCCTGTAGTGGTGAATCGAACCGAGCTGAAGTGTCCTGAGGTTGGGAACTACGGTGTCAATACCCACGGTGTAGTACGCACCGGGGAATTTATCCCAATCCGTACGCCTGAGCAGGTAGTACGGAAGACAGAGTTTCTTCATGAATCTCTTCAGAATATCGATATCCGCTTCGATCTGAACCTGTGCGTCTTCTTCCGAATCGTGACATGTGTGCGACTCAAAGAAGTGAATCTCCCTTACTCTGATGAACGGACGTGTCTGTTTGGTCTCATAACGGAAGGTGTTTACAATCTGATACACCCTCATCGGAAGGTCCTGATGCGATCTTATCCAAAGTGAGAACATCGGATACATTGCGGTCTCACTCGTAGGCCTTACAACCAATCTCACATCCAACTCGTCCAATCCCGCGTGTGTTACCCAGTAAACCTCAGAATCGAATCCTTTGATGTGGTCTTTCTCTTTCTTGAATTCAGTCTCGGGAATAAGCAGAGGGAAAGAAACCTCATCGTGATCTCTGTCGAATTCATTACGGATGTAGGTATCGATGTTCCTCATGATCTTCCATCCGTACGGAGTCCATACGTTCATTCCCTTAATCGGGTATCTCTTATCGGAAAGTCCGGCTTTCTCGACGATGTCGAGATACCATTCATTGTAATTTTCGGCGGTCTTATCCATATTCACTGCCTCCTTATCGCATCGGCAATCATTCCCGCCACAGGAATACGGGATGTCTCCGACATCAGTGTGTTGCATGAAAGCAAATCGTCAATATCCGATTTCTTCAGTCTGTCGAGTGCGTTGTTCACGTACACACCGTGCGTACACGCAACGGTAACCTTCCTTGCGCCTGCGGCCTTAAGCTGTGTGGTCGCAGTCATAATCGTACCTCCGGTTGAGATCATATCGTCAACAATCAGAACGCTCTTGCCTTTGACATCGGAAGATGCGGGCTGAATGACAACTTCGGTACCCGAAAGTCTCTTCTTCTCGAGATGGTCGTAAGGCTTACCCATTCTCTCTCCCACCATCTTCGCACGGTTTGCCGCACCGATATCGGGAGAGAACACCATGTCGATGTCCTTGTCTCTGAAGAAATCACCCATGGCATTGGCGGCTTTGACATCTGTGTAGGGACATCCGAATGCTTCCAGGACGTTTTCTTTGTGGAGATCCACCGTAATCACGTGATCGCAGACTCTTGAAAGCAGCTGACACATGACTTTGGCGGATTCCGGTTCGCCTTTCTTGAACACACGGTCCTGTCTGGCGTATCCGAAGTAGGGAATCACCAATGTGACCTTCTTCGCACCTGCGTTCTTTACCGCATCCTGCAGAAGAAACATTTCCACGAGATTCTCATCCGGGTATGTGTTCTGTACGATGACGACATCGTCATCCAGTGTTTCCTGTTCGATCCTTGTGTAGCATTCACCGTCGGGGAAACGTACGGTGGCAGCTTCGATGTATCCGCATCCCAGTATCGATGCGATCTCTTTCGCAAGGTCCCTGGATGTCGATCCGCCTACGACTATCA
>CAVFUJ010000112.1:0-3285 GCA_963625795.1 Anaerovoracaceae bacterium | reverse complement strand
AAGCAAGATACACTCTACAATGTATCGCTCTTTCATGTGGATCTTCGATACTAAGCAGTTGCTGCTTTTCGTCTTCGATTGATTTTCCACCAAAATCACTAGAATCACTAGCATTTTTATTCATGATAATATCACAGCAACTGCAAGGATTAATTGTTAACCCCATGAATCTGTCTTACCTTATTTCTGGACGCTACACACCTTGATTTAAGCAAACTGTGTTATGACACTAAAGAACATGTTCTGGTAAATGACAGAACATACAGTCAGATAACCTGTACACAACAATCAATTCTGTTCCTGATAATTCTAAATACTATCTCCCTACTAAACAACCTATCCGCAGGAGAAAACCCCGATGAAGACAGGATTCGATAACGATCTCTACCTGAAAACACAGTCAGAACACATCAAAGAACGTATCGAGAAGTTCGGCGGTAAACTCTACCTCGAATTCGGCGGCAAATTATTCGACGATTACCACGCATCGAGAGTATTACCCGGATTCCACCCCGACAGTAAAATCTCCATGCTCATGCAGCTGAAGGATCAGGCCGAAGCCATCGTCTGCATCAACTCCAATGACATCGAGAAAAATAAAATCCGCGGAGATCTCGGAATTACGTACGATTTGGAAGTCATGAGGTTAATCGATTCTTTCGAAAACCGCGGGATAAAAGTCTGCGGTGTGGTCATGACCATGTACGCCGAACAGCGTGCGGCGAAGATCTTCGAACAGAGACTTACCGATCAGGGAATGAACGTCTACCACCACTACGAAATCGAAGGATATCCCGCAAACATACCTCTGATTGTAAGCGAAAAAGGCTACGGCAGAAACGAATTCGTGAAAACCGAAAAACCTTTAGTTGTTGTAACCGCACCCGGCCCCGGCAGCGGAAAGATGGCTGTCTGTTTATCACAGTTATATCACGAAAACAAAAACGGCACCAAAGCGGGATATGCAAAATTCGAGACATTCCCTATCTGGAACTTACCGTTAATGCACCCTGTCAACATCGCATACGAAGCGGCCACCGCAGATCTTAACGACAAAAATATGATCGATCCGTTCCATTTGGCCGCTTACGGAAAAACTACGGTCAACTACAACAGAGACATCGAAGTATTTCCTGTTCTCAACGAAATGCTCGGACAGATTATGGGCATTTCTCCGTACAAATCACCCACGGATATGGGTGTGAACATGGCCGGAAACTGTATCGTAGATGACGAAGCAGTACAGAAAGCCGCAAAAGAAGAGATCATACGCCGTTATTTCAACGCCCTGCGCCAGAGAAAACAGGGTAACGGAAACGACAGGATAGTCACCAAGATCGATCTCCTGATGAAACAGCTTGAGATCAAAGAGGACGACCGCAAAGTCGTCGCAGCCGTAAGGAAAAAAGCCGAATCTGTGAAAGTACCTGTAGCCGCCGCAGAGTTGGAAGACGGAACGGTTGTCACCGGCAAAGCCGGTGACCTGTTGGGTGCTTCGCCTGCGATGATTCTCAATGCGCTCAAAGTAATCGCGGGAATTCCGGATAATGTGCATCTGATAGCGCCTGAGTTCGTGGAACCCGTTCAGAATCTCAAGAAAATCATGGGCGAGAAGAATGTCACTCTTACGATTAACGACGTTCTCATCGCTCTTTCGATTTACGCCGGAAAGGACGAGAACGCCAAAAGAGCGCTGGAACAGCTGCCTAAACTGAAAGGGTGCGAAGTACACCTTTCCATCATTCCGAACGGTGTCAACGAAGCGACATACAGGAAACTGGGCGTAAACTTAACATGCGAACCCAAGTACGAAACATCCTGTATGTATCACAGGAACTGAATTCCCGTCCTCCCGAAGGGAGGACGAGGGGTCATCCATCACGGGATGACCCACTTACTTTTCCTGTTCGTACCTCTGTTCTCCACCATATTGCGGGCTTTCAGCGAAGTCACGATTTTCTTTACCCTCGACAGAGACAGACCTGTAGAATCCGCGATATCCGAGAGTTTTGCGGTATCATCCTTTATCATATATCCGATAACCGTTTTTTCATCATGAGCCAGCACATCGAATATGTCTGTATCCTGCATTCTTATCAGCACACGGCGCGGTGTAAACCCGAATTTTAATGTTACTTTCACTCCGCCGTCCGTGATATGAAATGCTTCTCTTCCGTATGAACTCACAATCTTCGGCACACCGTGTCCGCTCTGCTCGATTTTATTCAGTTTGGCGAATATATTAAACAATCCGGAATTCACGGGACGGCTGTCGCCTGTGAAGAAATCTTCACTCGACAGCGGAAACGGAATTCTCCCGTAGGATACAATCTCGATTCTGTCATCGAATACCAATACAGACGGAGGTGTGTAGGATCTCCACGCATTATGCACACAGGCATTGACCCATGCCTCCCTGAATGCACCGAAATCGAAAAGACTGTTCTCAGTTCTCTCCAATGTATCGGTATTCACTCTGACTTCAACCATGTTGAATACATAATCCGAAATCAGCTCCATGGATTTCAGCAGACAGCAGTTTCCGAAATCTTTTCTTTCATTAACCGCAGACCTGTCGGTTCCTTTGAATTCGATAATCTGCATCGGAAACGAATTCTGGTCCGACAGCAGATATGCATTCAGATTGTATTTTCCGGAACTGTCCAACAATCCGATGCTTCTGAGATATTTCCTGTCGTCATTAGGCCCGTATCCGTGCGCAGACAGCATTCCGAACAGATGTCTAAATGTCAAATCCTGTCTATCCGATATGATATCCCTCGGTACATCGGGACATTTGGAAAGTACAATCTTTGATATCGTATCCGGATCGGCGGTTTCATCGGATGTACCGTTGCGGATAAAGTATCTTTCCTTCCAGGAATAAGGAGTATCGTAACCTGTCACTTCGGCCGAAACATATGTCTTTGAACCGAAGGTTTTCATGATTTTGATTTTAGGCACAACATACGGCTGTATGTCGGTACATACAGCCGTGAGAATCTTCTCCGCTGCGGATTCACTGTCATCGATACAGGTCTCTGAATCATTCATGCCGAAGTATACAGTGCCGCGATGATATCTGTTCAGCATTGCGGAGAGAGATTTCACACCTTCATCTAACTGAGATATATCTTCTTTGAATTCCGCTGTCTCGGTGTCGGGAAGCATCTGCAGGCTATTTTTTGTCAGAGGATATAATGATGTCTCAAAATAGTCGCGAACTAGTTCCGAACCAGTTCCGAACCAATCGCGGAATATTCATCATTTGATTTCCCAATGACC
>CAVFUJ010000111.1:0-3351 GCA_963625795.1 Anaerovoracaceae bacterium | reverse complement strand
GTTCTTCTTTGAAAATCTTGCAGAGAAAATCGGCCTTACGCATGCGATGAAGGAAGCATTCCCGGACAGTTGGAAGATGCTTCTTTCCTGCGTGTTTTACATTGTATCCGAACGTACCGAAATGTCCAGGATAAAGTACTGGTCCATCGACTGCGACACACCGTACAACAAACCTATCACAGACGAATCCCTTTCGGAAGTGTTAGGCGATATTTCCGAAAACAATCTTTTCATCTTCTTCAGGGAGTGGAGGGACAGATTCGATGACGATTTCTATGCGATTCATACGGCATCACTGTCATCTTACGATAACAGAACGGAAATGATCCGTTTCAATGATCTTCCGGTTATCACCGTGAATCCTACGACTTATCTCACAATCACATACAACGTGAAGTCGAATATGCCTATCACGTACGGGATGTACAGCCGTATGCCTCTGAATATCACAGACATAAGAAGAAGAGAGAATGAGAAGACATGGTTGGATGTCAACAAGACTTTGGAAGTCCTCGATACCGATTATTTCTCCGAAGACAATCTCACAGATCTTCTTTCGGTCAATCACCGTTTTATCATGAGAGTATCTCCCGAGGCGAAATTCGCAAGAGATGCCATCGACCGTGTGAAAGATAAAATCATGGATCTGAAGAATTACATGATGGTGGATAACGAACCGTTCTTCGTGATGTCGTTTATGAACCACATCAACGGAAAGAGGTGTTTCATCCACATTATTTTCAGTTCATCGGATGCGGAACGTGAATTCTCATTGTTCCTGGGACTTATCGAAGAATGTCACAAGGAACTCAAAACCGGAGTCTATGTTCCGGAACACTCGGAATTCTATGACAAATACTTCACAGTGAGAGAATCATCAAGCGGAAGGTTCGTCGAGGAGGACGGAGAGGCAATTATGACGTACAACACGGTTGCGGGATTCATCGTTATGATAAGCAATACCGTCAAAAATCCGGAGAATGCTTTCAAGTATTACATTCACAGAGACCGTGTTCAGAGGAACTTCGAGAATCTGAGAAACGAAGTCGACCGTATCAAACTCAAATTATACGGCGAAAGCAACTATGAAGGAAGAGTATTCGTTCAGTTTGCATCGTTAATTCTGTTTACGGATATAATGAACAGGCTGAAGAACAATTCACTGTTGGAAGGCATGTCATTCAACGAACTCATCCGTCAGATGGAAGCAATCAAGAAGATTACCATTCCCGGTTTCGACACTCCGTTCTTCACAAATATCAACAATACCCAGATGAGAATAATGAAGGCTTTCGGAATCGACCCCGATAAACTGAGAGAATCCTGAGCAATCTATTTTATCATAAAAGCATCTGACACATTATGGCTAATGAATGCACAGTGACCTGCGACGCAGGCGTATGCAAAATGGTGACCGTGATTCACGCGGTTCAGCAGGACGATGCTACTGTGAAACTTGATATCGAGAGCGACTGTCACAACATCCTCAAGATGTCTTGGAGAGTAAAACCCGTCAATCCGTACACCGAACTCGAGGCACCGATATTCGAAACAGACATCTACAAATGGGCATCCGAAGTTTTACCGCATGCAGCATGTCCCGTTCCCTGTGCTATGATCAAAGCTATCGAGGTAGCAAGCGACATGGGAATCAAGAGAGATGTCAGCATAAAGATCGAATGATTATTTCAAACCAAAAGCGGAGTAATCGGTTATTACTCCGGATTATTTTTCATTCTTTTTTCGGAACGTAAACCGTTCCGTGTGAATGTTTCAGAGAATATTTGTATCGGTGATTCCGCCGTTTTAACGGCGGAATCACCGCACGGAGGTACATCATTCGGCACAAATTGCAGAATAAGAGGAATAGTAAGGATTACTATGGACATGCCGAAAGATGTTTCCGGGGCCGGTCTTACGACCGACCCCTTTGATGTCTTTTTTTTACACCGACTCAGAAGCCGTAGGACTTCGGGTTGAAGGTGGGAACATCGTTCTGGTACTTCTTCACGCAGTAGTCGTAGAACTTGTCCTCGTCGTCAGGCAGTGCTTCGAGTTCGACAATGATCTTGTCGAGGACATCGAGCTGCTTCTTGGTGAGGATGAGCTCTTTCTTGTCGTATCCGCCGCGGACGATCTTTGCCGCTGTGATACCTGCTGCTTTTGCACGGAGGTAGTAGTTGTTACCGTTCTCGGCGATTGCTTTACCGATCTGCCATGCGTTGTCGTACGCGAGGATGTATCCCTCGGGTCCTCTTGTCCTGTCGGTGGTCATGTAGAGATCCCTGAGGACTTTGCCCTGTCCGGTTGCGATTGCGGTGTTCATGAGTGCGCACTCGTATCCGAGAGGTCCGAGCCAGCACTGAACAGACGAACCACCGAATTCGGGGTGGTACTCAACGGATTCGTTGGACCAGAGATCGCAGCACTGTGCCATCAGGTTACCCTGAAGATCGGCGTGTGCGCACTGACAGTTCTTACCCTCCTGTGCGGCGGGTGTACCGGTAATCGACTTGATTATGGGGCCTTCGTAACCGCAGTCCTTGTCGGGTCCGGTTGCGCCTGCCTCGATAGCGACCATTGTCCTTGCAGCGGAGATTGCCCTTGTCACTGCGGAGAATGTCCTCTGAACATCGTTGTCGAGGAGACCTCCTGCCATGAACATCGAGACGTTTGCTCCGGAACAGTTGGTGTCACCGCCGGCGATTACTTTGTTCTTCTTTGCGATCTTGACCATTTCGGTCCAGATGTTCTCCATGTCGATTGAACCGAGGTAACCGACACCGAAGAGGAAGGCTGTGATGTCACCGTGTGTGACTGCGTAATCTGCGAACTCTTTACCGCCGACAGACTCGACAGACAGAACATCCGCACCGTTCTCACATGCTGTCTCACAGCACTCGTAGAACTTCTCGGGGTATCCGAATTTCTTGTCCATTCCGGGCCTGAGTCCGTGTTCCGCCTCACGCTGATCGGGGATTGTGTGCCTTACAGCGAGGTTGATTCCGTACTCTTTGTGGAATTTCTCCGTGATTGCTTTCTGTCCGGAGACAACGGATGCCGCCATTCCGGGAACGGTTCCCATCTGGGAGACCCATTCTGTCTCGAGCTGAAGGTCGGGGAATCCGAGTGTGACCGCTCTTGTGATTGCATCTTTCGAGATGTAGTCGACGTACTCTTTGGTGATTCTCTCGACAGATTTCTCCGTACCCGGCCTGGGTGCGTAGTTGATCTCGGGGATAACTCTGCCTGCTCCGACTTTGATTCCGAGACCGTATGAAACGGGCTTCTTTGCATGTCCGAAAAGCATGTCGTCTGCTTTGTCGTATGCCATCTTAGTGAATTTTGTAG
>CAVFUJ010000110.1:0-3352 GCA_963625795.1 Anaerovoracaceae bacterium | reverse complement strand
GGCCTTGTAATCGAATATACGCCGTTGGAATTCAGACTCAGTATCTGCCCTATCAGCATACTCTTGTCTACATAATAGTAATTTTCACGCACGGTTTTGAAATCCTGAATGCCGACAGGGATCGGTTTCATAGGTTTAACAAGTCAATGGGTTCTTTATAAAATTCACCCGAAATCGGGATTTCCGCGACAAAGAAAACGTCTCTGTGTCAGCATCTGTTTTGCCGGGAAAATGTGCATCCGCCGGTCCGCCTTCGGCGGACCGCAGATGCTGTATCTAAATTGTTTCAGGCAATCTTTACGACGACATCGCCTTCTACGGCGCATTTCAGAACAATCTGAGATGTTGCCGCATCGTAAGTGTAGATTGCGGGGTCAACGACTCCGTTACCCATGGTGATGGATGCAATCGCCGCCTCACCGTATCTCTGTCCGTTGGGTTTGAGAAGTGTGAGAATCCATTCTCCGTCCTCGACGTTCCATGACAGTTTGTATGTGTCTGCAGCCGTTGAGAATGTGTATCCGTCGTGATACAGTGTGTAGAAGTAAATCGCCGCATCCTCGTACCAGTTTGCACTGTCCCAGGAGGAAACGCCGTCTTTGTCCTTCATTGCATCGTAGAGTGCGCGTCCGTCGAAGTATCCCATGTAGTCGATACCGTCGAGCGAACGGAATGCGGATGTACCTGTGCTGCTTGCGTTGTATGTCGCCTCAATGATCTTCATATCGCCGAGTTCGAACTCAAGTCCCCAGATGTATTTGTCATACGAAAGCTTCTGAACGTCAACCGTGAACGGTGCTCCGAAGAAGTCCGCGATTCTCTTACATGCATCTGTGGTGTAGTAGAATCCGTTGAGGGATTTCACTGCGTTCTCTCCGAAGAGTTTTGTCTTCTCGGCTTCTGTCATTGCAGCCTGTTTCGCTTTGATCGTTGTCTCGTCGAGATAAATTCCCGCTTCGTACTCGATACCGTAGATGTAACAGCAGGCTTTCTGAAGTGCTTTGAGGACACCGACGATTTCGTCGTATTTCTCTGCGTATGCTTCTTTCGATGCAACGAGAACACAGGTTGCCTCACTCACAAGTGAGGGGAATCTGTCGTAACTGGGTGAGGAAAGCACACATTTCTTGATTGTTGCGTATGATGCGAGGTCGTAACTGCCTCCCATGATAGCATCTACGTCGGCCTGATCCAACGCAGCTACCTGGTTTCCGAACTCAACATGCTTAACCTTAACATCCGCACCTGCGTATCCGGATTCGCCTTCGAATTTGACTGACAGTCCCGCTGCGGTACAGTATTTGGTGATTGCCGCTTTGTATCCCGTCGTTGTGTCCATTCCGATTGTCATTCCCTTCATCGATTTGAAGGTGACTTCCTCGGTTGTACCGTCGTAGTATGTGACAGTGTGTTTGTTTGTGCCGTCTCCTTCGGGGTATGTGAAGTCGTAGACACTTCCGTCTTTGACGACAGTCGCCATTTCCGCGTAAGAATCTCCGCCCATCCATCTTGCGAGGATGACGAACTGATCCTCATCGTTTGTGTTGAGGCAGTTTGCGAGAGGTGTCGAACCGAATCCTGCGATATCGGCTTTACCTGCACGGAGTGCTTCCAGTGCTTTTCCGCCTCCGGAGACGGTCAGCATTTCCACGTTTGCACCGAATTCGGAGTAGTATCCGAGTTCGTCTGCGAGCCATGTAGGCTCGTAACAGTCCTTGTTACCGTTGGCGAAGACCAAAGCGTTATTTCCGTTTGAATTTCCGCCGTTGTTGTTCATTACCACAACCGCAACGGCTGCGATGACGACAATTGCCACCACACCGACGGCTATGATCTGGTTTCTTTTCATTTCCATTGAAAACCCTTCCTTTTCATCATTTACTGACTGATGATTCCAATAATTGTGATATTTCGTCCCTGATTGCTGCGATTTTTTCAGAATCACGGTCTTTGTCTATTCCGTCAAGTCTCCATTCTCCTACGATCCTTCCCGGTGACGAAGAAATCATGATGATTCTCGTCGCGAGAAGCAGCGCTTCGCTTATGTTGTGCGTAATGAAGACGACGGTTCTTCTGTCGTTCTTCCAGATTTCCAGGATTTCACGGTCGAGATTTCTTCTCGTGTGTTCGTCCAAAGCGGCGAACGGCTCGTCCATGAGCATAACTTCGGGTTCCATCGCCAGTGTTCTTGCTATCGCAACACGCTGTTTCATTCCGCCCGAGAGATTGTTGGGTCTTTGGTCTCTGAATTCCGAGAGTCCGACGAGATCGATGTATCTGTTTGCGATTTCTTCTTTCTCTGCGGAACTGCATCTGTCGTCGATTGAGAATTTCACGTTGTTTATGACGTTCATCCACGGCATCAGACTGAATTCCTGGAAGACGACGGCTCTGTCCCTTGACGTTCCTTTGATTTCCCCGCCTTTGAAGTAGAGATTTCCCGCGTTGGGTTTTTCAAAACCCGCCATGAGATTGAGTATGGTGGTCTTTCCGCTTCCGGAAGGTCCCACGATACAGAGGAATTCGTTCTCTTCTATCGATAAGTCTACATTTCTGAGAACCACACGCGCTTCGTTTCCTTTCCTGTTGGGATACGCCTTGGAGACGTTCCTGAGCTCGATAATACTCATCCGGAACCCTCCAATCCCATCTTGTTACGTGCGATGGATTCGATGTTCGCAAAAATAAGCTTATCAATAACCAATCCCACGACACAGATTATGATTATTCCCGCGAAAGCTGCGGGGTAGTTGGTGAGATTCGCGGTCTGATTGATTGTGTAACCCAATCCGACTGCGACACCGACAACCATCTCCGCTGCGATAAGCATTCTCCACGAGTTTGCCATACCGATTCTGAATCCGCCGATGATATCGATTATCGCAAAAGGTAGCAAAACATCCAGTAAAGTGTCCCATGCGGATTTACCGGACATTTTCGCGACTCTGAGATTCACTTCGGGTACACGTCTCAATCCTGCGGAAATGTTGAATGCGATAGGGGAAATCACAGTGATTGCAATAATGAATATTGCGGATTTGTCTCCGAAACCGAAGAGAAGAATGGTTACGGGGAACCATGCGAGACCCGGAATCATCTGGATAATGTTTACGGGAACCGACGCGAATTTGTAGACTGTGTCGTTCATTCCCATGATTATTCCCAATGCCGTTCCGATAACAACGGCGATTCCGAATCCTTTGATCCATCTGCCCATACTCGCAAAGAGATGCTCCCACAGGGTGTATCTGAGAACGAGGTGGCTGTCATCCATGAGATAGAACAGCATATCGAAGCTGTCTGCGGGGTTGGGGAATTTCAGACTGCGCATGAGGTGTGTGTTGTAGTAATC
>CAVFUJ010000109.1:0-3369 GCA_963625795.1 Anaerovoracaceae bacterium | reverse complement strand
GCTGAAGAGACAGGGACACAGAGTCGAGAAGAGATTCGTGGATCTTGTCAACGACCACGATCTGTGGAAAAACGAACTTGAAGACTCCGACAGATTGGCCAATCTTGCATCTATCAAGAGAGGAACATTCGTTTCGTACATGGTCAACGTCGACGTAGAGGACGCACTTTTGAGAAACAGAGACGAAATCGACAGGAGGATTGCCGACAGGGATTCCTATGTCAGCAATACCAAAGCCATTGTCGACGAAGACACGAAAACCTGTATTGTCTTCGCCGAGAAGTTCCAATCCCATATCGGCGATACGTGGATAAGACAGGGCTTCGACCCCGTGATTATAGTCAACATGAGGGATGCCCGTGTCTCGGTCCGTTCGAAGGACTTCAACGCTGCGAAGTTCTGCAAGCTCAACGGAGGCGGGGGACATCTCTGCGCGGCAGGATTCCCTCTGACGGAGGACATGATTTCCGCAGTCTACAGAACACTGCTGGCTTCGGTCAAAGGCTCTCCGATCCCGGGAGAGGTGAGTGAATGAATGCGCCAAACTGTCCGTTTAAGGACGTGTGTAACGGCAAATGCGGTCTCGCAGAGGGGTACGTCGTGCCAAGTGCCGACTACCGCCCGTACAAAAGATATGTGCCCGTAGCCGACTACTGCCGGTACAAGTCTAAGTGTCTCTGTTATCGCAACGCAATGGCGGAAAAAGAAAGGCAGCAGAAACCGACCGACCCGAACGAGTACGAAGACAGGGAGGAACACGCCAGGGACGTCTGGCCCTACTGAAACCATTTACCCGTCGGTAAAACCGACGGGGATTCGGATATTTTGACGGAGAAATGACGGAAATGGAAAAAGAACTTCAACAGGCAGAACAGTTTACGGGAACGTTAACTGAAAAAGGAGGTGAGAAGACGGTGAGTGAATGGGAAGAATTGGAGAAACTGTCCAAAGATGAGTTAATCATCGAATTGGTCCGTGCGAGAACACTTCTGAGATTGGAAACGGAAGACGATTCCGACAATCCCGATTATGTTGACAATCCTGCGAACGGCGAGAGAACAACGGAAGAATGGGCGCGTAAAATTGTCATGTATGCTTACAAACATCACGAAATTCCCGATGATTTCGAATACCCTGATGTTTACGACTACGGACTGCACGGAGCTCAGGCGGAGGAAACTTTTGAGAAGCTCGTCGCAGAAGGCCGCATAACCCGTTCTACGGCAGATCCGCGCAGTGAGAACTTCAGCGGAATACCCGGAAAGAACAGGGCAGATGTCGAGTCGATGGATCCTGCGGAGAGAGAAAGACTTATGGAATCATGGAAGAGGGTTGCACAGCTGACTGACGGGGAGGAGAAGCAATGATTCTTCACGACAGCATCCCGATCTACCAATGCCCCGAATGCGGCCGTCTTCTTTTAGGCCCCATCATCAAAGAAAACACAAAGAAATGTCCATGCGGACATATCTTCGGAGATATCAATACAGATATGCAGCAGTGGGAGGTCCGCAAGTGATTCTCACGGACAATCATGTCGCCTGTCCCGATTTTCTGCACCAGTTATTCATACTTCCTCATCGATTTCTAACACGGTGATTGTTTTGGCAGCAGATAACAAGAAGAAAGTCAGTAAGAAAGACGAAGAGACTGTAATTACGAAAGTAGAGCTTCAGACCGAGGGCAACCTGAAATACAGGCCACCCGAGGAGATGGGAGAGAACGGAGAAATAGAAGAAGAGGAGCCGGAAGTGTATGTGGACGAGGAAGGAAATGTCCACTACATCGAAACACTTTACTGACTGCGGACTCAGGTCCGGTTAAGCACACTCTTCGGTTATTATTTATAATTATAAATATAAACCAGAAACACATCCCTAAATTGACGGATTGGCCCGATTGTATCGGGACAGGCCGACAATGGATCTCCGGAGAGAAGTATTCGCCTTCTTCTCTTCGGAGTCCGCCTATTTTTCATTTTTTTACGGAAAATCACAGTATTTTTTCCGCATTCATCATGCGAAAAATCAGATCTCATTTTTCGGTCATTTTTAGGGATGACAAAAATAATTATTCTGATAAGAATAATTTCAACCGAAAATATTCTTTTCTAAACTTCTGATATTTAAATTGTCGTCAAACTTAGGACCTTAGGACCTAAGCTCCTAAGCTCCTTAGGTCCTTAGTTTGACGATGTTTTATATTATTTTCAGATCTACTGTTCGTCAAGGCAACCTTTCGACATCCATGAGGAGATCACATGCAGGTAAAGAAGAACAGAAGAAGAACAGCAACCGGGAGGGGTCGGTCAGAACAGTTGTTCTGATCGTGAACGCAGCTCTTGCGACGGTCATCCTGTGGGGGGTAGTTTTCGTGATTGCAATACCGCAGACAGCAATGGATTCCGCACACTATGCCGAAGAGAATTACGGCATCGAAGACAGGATCGTGTGGAGTTGCCCTATCGACGATGTACAGCATGAACTGATCCTGGGAATCACCGAGGCCGACTTTGAGCGTTCCATGTCCCGTGACGTAATGCGCTACGGGACGATTCTCGACAATTCGTTTGTAACGAGATTCATCGAACCGAATGATCCGTACGTACAGAAAATCGCAGATCATATCTCATCTCTCTATCCGGAAGATAAGTGGGCTGAGGCTGCGCTGTACTTCGTACAGACTTCTATCGAGTATGTCAGCGACGGAGATCTCTACCGTGTCAATGACTTCGCCGCATTTCCTGTCGAGACTCTCTATCTTCAGAGAGGCGACTGCGAGGACACTTCGGTTCTTCTCTGCTCAATCTGCGAAGCTCTGGGAATACGCTCCGTTCTTCTCCATTACGAGAATCATTTCGCAGTGGGAGTCTACACAGACGGCGATGAGTATCTGTTCTGTGAGACCACCTGCGACGAATGCGAAGCTCCGAGGAAATATGCATACGGAGTAAAAGGCTCGCCGGAACTCCAATTCTACGGAGAACAGTCACTCGGAAGAGATATCGCCGATTGCATTGCATCGTACAGAAATTTCATAGACAGAATCGCCGGAGGGATGGTATGAAGGCAGATCTGTACAGAGTACTCTCTGTTTTGGCTGTACTTGCATTCCTCTGTGCAGGGGCATTCCTGCTCTCGGATGGTGCCGATGCTGCAACACACGGCAGTCGTACTTCTCCTTTGGAGTCACTGACGATAGACGTTCAAGACAGCGACTATGTGGGAGATCAGATCTTCTATGTCAAAGTAGGAAGCAGTATTTCGATAGCTGCAGACCAAGCGAATAGCAGCGGAGCCTGTACCTTTTCTCTTAAAACCGACGGGTATGGTCTGACATCTACCTCTAAAAAAGTAAACTACACTTACT
>CAVFUJ010000108.1:0-3476 GCA_963625795.1 Anaerovoracaceae bacterium | reverse complement strand
GTCGGAGAGAACCATTGTGGGAACTCTGTATTTGTCACCCATGTCGAACGCATCCGAGATAAGATCGACTGTTTCCTGCACAGTGGAAGGTGCGAGAACAATCAGACGGAAATCTCCGTGTCCGACGGATTTTGTTGCCTGATAGTAATCAGACTGAGAAGGCTGAATTCCTCCGAGTCCGGGGCCTCCTCTCTGAACATTGACAATGAGGCAGGGAACATCCGATCCCGCAAGGTAGGAAATTCCCTCGGACATAAGACTCACACCCGGCGAGGATGTCGAAGTCATTGCCCTTACACCCGAAGCTGCGGCTCCGAGAACCATGTTGATCGATGCAACCTCGGATTCACCCTGAAGATAGACTCCTCCGATCTTCGGCATTCTCTTTGACATGTATGCCGCAACTTCTGTCTGCGGTGTGATGGGGTATCCGAAGAAGTGCCTGCATCCGGCTGCGATTGCAGCCTCGGCGATAGCCTCATTTCCTTTCATGAGAACTCTTTCGCCCATTTTACTCAACCTCCACCCTTACGGCGACATCGGGGCACATCACCGTACACGATCCGCATCCTGTGCACTGGGACTGATCGGTTACGTGTGCGGGATGGTATCCCTTACTGTTCGTCACCGACTTATCCAATGCGAGAATGCCTTTGGGACATGCGATTACGCACATCTCGCATCCTTTGCAGATGTCATTATCAACGATTACCTTCGGCATTTAATCATCTCCTCTCTCCCATGGCGCACCAATGAAGATATCGATTGGGTATACCTTCTCTTCTTTAATTATGGTATCCCCCAACGCCCTGGGTGCCGCGGTCATGACGATCGGGACGCCCATGACAGCCGATGTACGCTCGGCGAACTCGGATGAATCCTTCACCGTATCGGCGGTTGTCAGCTGTTTCAGATGGGAATTGTTGATCAGACCCGTAATCTTAAGATGACATGTCTTCTCAATCTCATTTGAAATTTCAACTGCTTCCTCCGGAGTGGTTGTAAGCGATCTGTATCTGTTGATGACACAGAACATATCGTAATCCGTCTTCGATATTGTGTCTGAATATCTCGACAGAGTCATTGCACCGACATCGTCCCCTCCTACGTCGATTATAACGCATCCGTCTTCGGCGATTGCGTTGTCGATTCCCGCCGGTAATGCGGGAATGTCCACGTTCGTGTTCGCGTAAATCGGACCGAGAACGCGGATTCCTTCCTTTTCAAGCATATCCGCATGGTCTGCCGAACGAAAGTAGACGTTGGCCGTATCGATATCGATGAGTGTCACTTTCTTTCCCTCTCTGGCACACTGTAACGCCAGGTTGAGACAGAGATTCGTCTTCCCCGTACCGTAATGTCCGCAGATGACAGTGACACGTTTCCTTATCGGATTCATCGGATTTCCTTGATGAATAAATCCCTTTTAAGACATGCGCCCTCTGATAACGGAAGTCGTATCCGCGCTACGTCATACGTAATGTATCCGATTATCCGAAAGATAATCCCATTGCACGCGAACTTCCGCACGCGTAATCTATTAATAGGATATAATTGTCGAACCTTTTGAACTACCATGTACAACATCACGGAGATTTCGGAGCGCATCGGAGCTATGCGCGATCTTTGCGGATACACGATTGAAGAGATGGCTGTTGCCACCGACTGCACTGTCGAGGAATATACCGAGTGCGAAGAAGGAAAGAAGGATTTCTCATTCACCTTCCTCTACAAATGTGCAGAAAAATTCGGGATTGATATGGTAGAGCTCCTCACAGGAGAAAATCCGCATCTCACCGATTTCACAGTCGTTCACGACGGTAAGGGACTCCCTATCAAGAGACGTTCCGGATTCGAATACTTCCACCTTGCCTCATATTTCAAAGGCAAGATTTCCGAGCCTTTCCTCGTGAAAGCGGCTTACAGGGAAGAGGAACAGGATAAAGAAATCCACACATCCGTCCACGACGGACAGGAATTCGATTATGTTCTCTCGGGAAGCCTGAGATTCACATACGACGGACACGAGGAGAACCTTATCGAAGGCGATTCCGTGTATTATGATTCGGGAAAGCCGCACGGAATGATAGCGACCAGTAAAGACGGTTGCACATTCCTTGCAATCGTGATGAAAGAAGGTTCCAAGAAATGACGAGAGACATCAACCTGAGATACGTTGATGAGACCTTCGATCCGAACGGATTACTGAAGACATTCAGCGTTCACTATCCCGACAATTTCAACTTCGGATACGATATCGTCGACGATATCGCTGTAAACGATCCGAACAGAAGGGCACTCGTATGGTGTGACGACAAAGGTCATGAGAAGATTTTCACCTTCGCCGACATCAAGAGGCTGTCCGACAAGACTGCAAACTACCTTACATCGAAAGGTGTGAAGAAGGGAGATATGGTTCTGGTCATACTGAAGCACAACTACCAGTTCTGGTATGTCTCCGTCGCACTGCACAAGATGGGTGCGGTTATGATTCCCGCCACATACATGCTTACGAAGCATGATATCGAGTACCGTATCAACTCTGCATCCGTTAAGGCTGCAATCGTGACATCCGATGCACCCGTTTACAACGAATTCCTGAAAGCAGAGAACATTCCGACACTGAAATTCAAAGCAATCACCAATGTGGAATGGAACGGTCCCGTGGAAGGA
The DNA here is from genome assembly GCA_963625795.1 of Anaerovoracaceae bacterium. Classification (GTDB taxonomy): domain Archaea; phylum Thermoplasmatota; class Thermoplasmata; order Methanomassiliicoccales; family Methanomethylophilaceae; genus Methanarcanum. Next base: position 803 of record CAVFUJ010000108.1, on the reverse strand, counting down.
TTCGACGACTTCGACAGAGGAGTGGAAGAAGCATCCGAAGACTGGAAGAAAGTCAACACACACGTGCGTGACATGATGCTCATCTACTTCACATCCGGAACCTCCGGAAATCCGAAGATGGCCGTACACGATTTCTCCTATCCTATCGGTCATATCCTCACGGCAAAGCATTGGCATTGCGTCGTACCCGACGGTCTTCACTGGTCCGTTGCGGAAACAGGATGGGCAAAAAACGCATGGGGAAAACTCTACGGTCAGTGGATTATGGAAGCCGCCGTGTTCGTTTACGAATATGACGGAAGATTCGAGCCCAAGACGGTTCTCGATCTCATCGAGAAGTACAGAATAACAACATTCTGCTGTCCTCCGACCATGTTCAGGATGTACTGCAATGCGGGACTCGAAGGTCATGATTTATCGTCATTGGTTCACACGAACATTGCGGGAGAAGCCCTCAACTCGGATACATTCGACAAATGGTATCAGGCAACAGGCCTGAAACTCATGGAAGGATTCGGACAATCGGAATCCACTGTTATCGTAGGAAACCTGAGAGGGATGGAACCCAAGCCCGGTTCAATGGGAAGGCCTTCGCCTCAGTACAAAGTAGATATCATCGATCCCGACGGAAAGAGCTGTCCTCCCGGTACCGTAGGAGAAATCGTCGTGGGAATAGAGCCCCACCCTGCGGGAATATTCATCGGTTACTACCGTGACCGTATCAAAACCAGGGAAACACTGTTCGGCGGATTCCATCACACAGGAGATCTCGCATGGAGAGATGAAGACGGATACTATTGGTA
>CAVFUJ010000107.1:0-3512 GCA_963625795.1 Anaerovoracaceae bacterium | reverse complement strand
GCAAGACCGTCAGCTTGCACAGTTACGGACGTACAGTGCTCGAAGCACCCGCACGACAACGATTGATATGACATTCTCAGGATTGCTATTTATCACTTTACCCTGTTTCTTGATTTTTTCGATTTCAGATATTCATCAGGTCTGATTAGATGCACATCCATGAAACCATCCGTTCTTCTTCTAAACTTTTTATCCAATGTGATGATAGTGTCTGCCTTCGCCCATACTGCTGCTCTGAAGATTTTCTTATCTCTGTTTTTAGCAGGATTATCTGGCTCGTTATCATGATCTATCTTGTTATCAACCATATGGAATCTTTTTATGAACCGATATACGCCGATATTGTAGATGAAGAAAGGGTTGTGGCGACAGACAGATTTACGTTTTCCTGCATTAGATAGTTCATCATCCACTTCTTTTGTGTAGATGTGTTCCCTACTCAAATCTGCAACTACTACGGCATCCAACTGAGGTCTTTCTAAATCCCCTATACCGCTGGATATAACGTTGGTGTCTATGACAACCCTCTTCTTCGGTCTTTTGAACATCATTTCTTCTTCCTTTTCCCGTTTCTTCCGCTATGATGTGAAATGTTGGCTGATGCGGCATTCCTTTTGACCAGAATGCCTTCCCTATCGCCGTTTTTACCTTTCCTGTTCATGAGTGCAGCCAAAGTTGCCAATGCAGTGATCGTACTGACACCGAGAGATGCGGCAGAGATGGCCATATTGTACTCATCGATGTCTCTCGCACTCAGCCTTTTCTTTTCAGTGCGTTCTTTACCTTTGATGACCATTTCACCCTCCTTGATTTCCGATTTTCATTTCTGAAAGTCACATCCGCGTAGCCGAGATCAATCTCGTCACCGTCATCCATGAGAAACAATCTTGAAAAATCGCCGTATGCTTTTCTCGTCTGATCTTTTGTCATCGTGTCGATGTAAACTCTCTCCTGGAGTTCGTCCTGATTGTACAGATCGTACTCCCGACCGCTCTGTTTGACTTTGTACGTCCAGTGTCTGTGCTTCATCTTGAAGGTCTTGCGCTTACCTTTTTTCCATTCAACCCACTCACGGTAATTGCGGTTCCAACTGCGGCTGTAAATCAGATCGGAAATATCGGCAGACGGATTCTCATCCATATAGAGGGCCATGAGTGCCCTCTCTTCGAGAGGGATTGCATCGAGTGCCTCTTCCAACTCCTGCATACTGCTCATGATTTCGCCCTCTTCCTATCCCTGCTTTTGGTTTTGCCGATCTTCTTTTTTGACAGAATGTTGGCCAATGCCATTCCGTGTGTCGATGACGATGCCGATGCTGCATTGGATTTCTTCGCCGTCGGTTTCTGCTGCCTTTCTTTTTCCGAAACATCCCCGTTGTTCTTCATCTCCGTATAGAACTGTTTTCCCGTTTTCCTGCCCTTGTACCTCATATCGGATATCTTGGATTCGTCGAACTTATCGTTGACTTTGGCTATCGCGCGTTTTCCTTTCAACGGACCGTTCTTCTTTCCGCCCTTGATGATCAGATCTCTGTCATGCCGATATTCTTTAGTGACATCTTCGAATGATTTCTTGTGATAACCTCCCGGAGAATAATTGTAGTACCCAGTAGGGAAAATTTCCGCGGTCTTGGTTCTTCCTGCAGCCTCAAGAACAGTCGCAGCTTCCTCAAGATTTACGGCATCCCCGTAACTGTATTTACTGGACCATTCAGCATCCCACAGATTCAATGCATCGTTTTCATCAGTCGGAAATGGACAATCCGCAGCACCGTATCTGTCAGGGTCTACTCTTCTGGAGTGATGTACAAACTCATGAACGATTGTATCCTCAGATGCTTCCGGCATTAAGACTATCATGGGCGTTTCAGCTCCCGACTGACGGCCTCTGTAATATCCGCCTGAACCTTTCCCGGGATTGCCAACTTTAATGACGATTCCGCCGTTCTTAGTTGCAGCTTTAAGCTCCTTCTTCGTGAAATCTTTTTGCAGAACATCCCTGATGCGTTTCCTCTCGCTCTCATTGGCAATGATGGCAATCTTGCCCATCGGCGATATCTCTCCGTCCGCACCCTTGGCAACATCGAAAAACGATGTTGATGGGTCATCTACGCCTTTGATATCCGATTCATTGGGGTGGGCCCACCATCCGTTTCCGACCAATTCTTCCGGAGTGAAACCGCCCTTAGGTACGATGTAGACTTTCGATGCTTCTTTTGACAGGTCCTTTCCGACACTCCTCTTAATTCCGTCCCTGGATCCTTCCGAAACGTTCAGGAATCTTTGATAGAGAGCATATTCAGGAACCTTGCCTTTCTCGTTTATAGGGACTATGTAGGTCTTTCCGTCTTTCCCTTTGACCTTAGCTGCAGAGCCTTGGACAAACATACCTGGCCCGCCGGGCCCGGAATTTGACGGGTTCACGAAAATCTCCGTCTGTACGATCTTGGAACCGCCTTTTGTTCTGCTTACTTTCCCCATCTTATCTCCTCCATTTCTTCAGTCCCTTCAGAATTGATTTTTTCTTTCCGGGAGTCTTTCCGGCCTTCGGTTTGCCTCTCTTTTTGGTTGTTTTAGCGGTCACCGCCTCACCCCCTTGAGATTGTACACTGTAGTTGCTTTGTTGCCGTTCACGTATGTGATTACGGGCTCAGCAACCAGGTATGTCGGTGCGAGATTCTTTTGAATGATTTTCTTCCGTGCCGATTTCTTCTGTGCGGTTTTCTGTCTGCACTGGCATTTGTTCTTGGAATGCTTGCAGTCAGACTTCGAGTTGAATGCAATAACGTAGACTCCCTTGGATCTGGCGTAATCAGCCACATTCTGACAGTCTGATTTTCTCTTTCTTCTGCGCTTGTCTTTCTCCAGACCGTCGGCTATGCGCTGCTGTTTCCGGAGTTCTTTTTCCGCTTTGTTCTGGCGTTTCAGCCTTTCTGTTTCCGATTCTGTTGACATTAGATCACCTTCGGCGATGTGTTGAAAAATGAGGTATCGGCGCAAACGCCCTCAGCTGCGGCTGGACGGAAGATGTTTGGATTCAGGACTGCGATTTATGATTCCGTGTTTGATTCTGTTCTGTTTTCCTCCTTCCTTTCCGAAATTCTCTGAGCGAAGTAACGATTGAGCTTGTCAAGATCCGAATCTATGAGCCTGTAGATTCTGTCATATTTCGGTTGATTCCTGATAGATTTCATATTATTCGCCCTGGTGTCATTTCTTGTTCTTTCTGATTTTCAGGTGCATAATCTTTATATCGTGAGCTTCCATATGTCAACTGTAGGTGGGTAAGTTGTTCTTGTAAAGAGGACTGCTCTACCTACACTCATATTCTTCTTCTCCAGTGTCTCGACAGCCCTTTGAAACGGTTTCTCATGTTTTGAGTGCAAGTTTGTTTAGGTGCATCCCCGTCATATTCTTCTGCGATCAATTTTTTCTTCAACATAGAATAACAATTGATTTCTTTTCCAGATTTGTTGACTATAACAGTATCATCATTGTTGTAGTGGCTTCCGA
>CAVFUJ010000106.1:0-3570 GCA_963625795.1 Anaerovoracaceae bacterium | reverse complement strand
TAGATAGGGGCAACCGAAAGTGTTTTTATTCTACCCCACTAAAACCTATAGCGCCGTGAAACCTCCGACGTAAATGAATGGATTTATCATCCATAAGATGTTATGACATATTATGGTAAACTGCAAAATCACGGCAGTGAGGAGAACACAGTATCCCGATCTCATGAAGAAATATGAGAATCCGCTCGAAAATCCGTGTGACATACACGTCGGAGATGTTTGGATCACAAAAGGAAACCAAAAACCGGAAGGATTCTGCGACAGCGCTTGGAAAACAATCGAACCTTTTGTTACCATCCTTGTCAACGGCGGAGGAAACTTCTGCAACGGATGGATGAAGGACGAACATTCCGCAATGGTTTCATGCAACGACGGGTTCAGACCCGTGTCTTTCTACATAGAATTGGAGTGAGAGAGGGATTTTCCCTCTCTTTTCGGGTTTATTCAGGCAATCTTTGTGCCTGCTGCAGGTCCGGCACCCTCGTCCCAGACCTCTTTGACATCGAATGTCCAAACTGCGAAGCAGGGGAGTTTGTGCTCTGCGAGTCCTGCTTTCATCTTGTCGAACAGCGGTCCGGAATCCTCGCGCTTTGCGTTCTCGAGAACGAGTTCGTAGGATTTCGGTACTGCGGAAATGAGCATGGATGCTTTTCCGTTTGCAAGGATGTTTGCCTTTGCTCTCTTCATGAGGACTTCACCGACTGCAACTTTGGATTCGCCGATGACCATGATGCTTCCGCAGATGATTGCGTGGGGCTGTCCGCCTTCGGAGACAGTCTCCAGTACTTTGACCGCTTCGGGTGCGATGTCAATTACTTCTTTGGGAATTGCTACCATTAGATTCACCTAAATCGGAATCCGTCTGTGAGTACTTAATATGTAACGAACACAAATGTAACCGTTTCATTCCGGAAGCATTTCATCGAGTATTTTCAGCACGTCTACGCAGTATTTCGGGCATTTGGAGTATATTCCCGTGCTCCTCGCAACCATAAGATCCTGAAGGGTGTGAATAGGCTGTCCCAGCAGTAAAGGACAGTTGACTTCTCCGTTGATTTCCCTGAACTTTGAAACGAGTTCGTCCCTCTTTTTGAAAAGAATGTCTTTCTTCGAAAGATCACCCGGCATATCGTTACCGATTGCCAATCCGAGAGCCATCATCCCTCCTGTCACGGCACCGCAGACTCCGTCCTGTGCCATACCTATTCCGAAACATCCTGCGATACGGTACGCATCTTCCTTTTTGATTCCGTATCTCGGTGCAATCTCTCCGAATACAATCTGAGAACAGTCGAATCCCATGTCGAAAAGCCTGTTAATATCATTCTCACTGAGCATCGGGTATCATCCTCTCCTTCTTTCCTTCCTTAACCCAACGTGACATAACACGTTTCGCATTATCGTAATTGAAGTCGGCAAGATCGTTCGTAGCCCATCCGTCTTCGAGTTCGGTGCATTTGAGATTGTATTTCTCGGCAAATGCTTTGATATTCTCATCGAAATGCTCCTGATCTCCGTTTCCGGTCTGAACACGCATCATTGTAGTGTATCCTGCCATATCGAGAATGATTCTCATGATTTCCTGATTTCCGGTGTCTATACCGTTGAATAATTCCATCGAAGACATGAATCCTTCGAAATTGCTTGCCATAGCAGGCGTGAAGTACAGTCTTCCGGGATATTTGCGCAGAAGTTTGAGATATCTTTCGGTACCTCCGACAGGGATGCAGATACAGTCGTCGCAGACGGAACCGTCTCTGTTTCTGAAGATACAAACAGGTGTTGTGACTGTCTCATAAGCCCAGTCGCAGATTGTATCCAATGCTCTTCCGCATCTGCCGTAATAGAGCATTATTGTATCGACAGCCCTGAAGATTTTGACAATCTGGCTCATCATTTCCATCTTCAGCATATCCGTATCTTCGTGGAGTCCCATGAACATCGTCCAGATGATTACGGTGTATCCGTCGTGTTCGTAATTTCCGTTGAGAACCGTTGTTTCGTCGATCGGAATAAAATCCACGTTGTGCTGTCTTAACTTGGGAATAATTGTGGTGTTATAGGCACCTCTGATAAGGTATACTCTCTTTACCTCACTGTCGTGCTCCAAATTGTAGATAGCTTCGTCCTCGAGCATGGGACAAACAATCATACCGAGCCTGCCTTCGGTCATCGACAATAGATTGCATCCGAAGTTATTAAGAAGGCAGTATCTCGCAGAATACCGTTTCATTCAGCCGACAATTGCAAGTCCCGCATATCTTCCGCAGATCGCACCGACAATACACAGTCCCGCATTCAGAATGAAATTGAATGCGGCATCTGCGATACGTCCGTCAAAGTAGAGATTCACCGTTTCCAATGAGAACGTAGACATTGTGGTGAAGGCACCGAAGAATCCCGTAAACAGGAATAATTTAGCGGCGGAAGGAATTCCGGGAAATGAGAATGTAATAAGTGCCAGGAAGAATGTACCTAAAACATTAACAACAAACGTAGCCCACGGGAACTGCCCGGTATTCACAACCTGCCCTACCGAAAACCTCAGTACCGCACCTATCGCTCCGCCCAATGCAATCAGCAGAATATCCGCTGCACTCACATCCACAGTCCGGTGAATGCAACGAAGGTATAACAGATTTTGTTATATTGTGAAATCAGACAATCCGATGCTTCGGGCATCGGGATTTATATCATCAAATAATTATCGCGACGGCATGACGGAAAGGGAGAATGTCTGCAAAGTTATCGATACCTATCTGTCATCGTTCGGCAACAGCTGGAACTTACGTATTCTTTACGAACTGTATTACGGACCGAAAAGATTCAACGAACTGAAAAGACTGTTATCCCCGATAACTCAGGCAGTACTTTCGAGACATCTTAAAAATCTTGAAGAAGCGGATCTCATCGAACGTACCGAAACCGACAAAGCGGTTTTCTATACAATTTCTAAAGACGGATACACCGTCGTACCGTGGATGATTTCCACATACAATTGGCTGATTGAGCATCATCCCGATCTGAAAGAGATGTGAATCGATGTTTTATGAGAATACCCTTACAGGAATTTTCATCGAAAGACCGAACAGGTTCATTGCTTTGGTTGAAATCGACGGTAAAACCGAGAAATGTCACGTCAAGAACACAGGACGGTGTAAAGAACTCCTTATCAAAGGAGTGAAAGTCGTTCTTTCTCTGTCCGACAACCCCGAACGTAAGACAAAATACGATGTTATTGCCGTTTACAAAGGAGAACTTCTGATCAATATAGACAGTCAGATTCCAAATCGCATTGTTGAAGAAAGTCTTCCCCGCATCGGATTGATAGACGGATTGAAAACAATAAGAAGCGAAACGGTTCACGGAGATTCACGCTTCGATTTCTTTGCGGAAGGAAAGAAAAAATGCTTCGTTGAGGTCAAAGGCGTTACTTTGGAGAAAGACGGCATTGCATTATTTCCCGATGCACCTACCGAAAGAGGTCTGAAACATGTCAGAGGATTGATCGAATGCGTGAAAGAAGGGTATGAAGCGTACATCTTCTTCCTGATCCAGATGAAAGATGTG
>CAVFUJ010000105.1:0-3571 GCA_963625795.1 Anaerovoracaceae bacterium | reverse complement strand
GTACAGACACAATCCCGAAGAAATCGATTCTCCGTCGATTCATGCGTATGCGAAAGGATTCTCACTGATCAGAGAAAAAGATGCGGAAGTAACACTCTGCGGGATGATGCCTGCACCGTTTTCGATAGGCTGTATGCTGCGGGGATTGGAACCTATGCTCATGGATACAATTGCCGAAAAGGAGTATACTGAAAAACTGCTTAAATTCGCGATGAAAACCGGCGGGATTGTAAGAGATATAATTCTCAGTGGAGGGAATCCCGACTTCGGCATGGTAACGGGTGCTTTTGACAATCCCGATATTATGTCCTTAGATGATATCAGAGAATGCTGTCTGCCGGGAGTTGAGAGAAATCTCAGAAAAATAAAGGAATGCGGAATACCTTCGGTGTACCATCCGCACGGACAGTTTACGAAGGAACCGGGAGAGAGTCTTGTTGAAGATTACCGTACGATGAGTATTGACTGTCTTTACTACGGAGAGAATAACGATCATTCTTCTATGAGTAAAATAAGTAAAGGAGATTTTTCCCTGATGGGCGGGATAGATACGTTCACTACAATCTATCTCGAAGATGAGAGAAGAGTTGTATCGGATACGGAGGATGTTCTGAGAGCGATGGACGGAGTTCCGTATACGTTTACGTGTTCGTGTTCGGTAGACGGGGATTTGGATGTGCGGAAGATGAAGGTGATGATTGATACTGTTAAGCGGTACAATCGGGAAAATTACAGTAGATAGAATAAAGGGAAGAAGGGCCCGAAGGCCCTGTTTGTTTGGTTATTATTTCTTAGCAATCACATTCAATTGGAGGATACTGATACGCCTGTCCAATTGTGAATAACAGTACCGGAGTTGCCACTTTCAGATACAGTATATCTCCCAAAGCAGTAATTGCCCCAGGTCACATAGCCGTCTGTGCCTGAACTCTTGCCATCCGATGTGTTGATGTTTTTGTAGTTATGTTCAAGATTCTGATTGATAGTCACATTGGAAACCGCACAATTATTGATTGTAAGAGTGTTGTTCGTATCTGTGCCTCCGACGATTCCGCCGACATCGCGGTAAGCAGTCAGCACCGTATCGGAAACTTTACAATTCTCAACGGTTCCGGTACAGTATCCTACAATTCCGCCGACTTTGTCTCCATTGTCATATTCTGTCGTCGAACCCGATGTTAATTCCGTCGTGGCAGTAATCATAGAATTACTGACGCTGCAATTACTGATGGTTGGACTTTTTCCATCATTGTAATATGCATAGCCGACTATGCCGCCGACATAATGGTGACTGGTAATATCGGCACCACTGATATTCAGATTCATCACTTTACTCTCACGGATGATATATCCGAAGAATCCAGCACATTCTTTGTTAGTGGCTGTGCCATCATTGCTGACTTTGAAATTCGAAACAGTGTGTCCCCTTCCGTCAAAGATTCCAGAGAATCCCGTATAATTGCAACCCTTGACATCTCCTGTCGCAGTACCTCTGATCGGCGTCCATTCCGCACCGTTGAGATTAATGTCAGCGCAAAGATAAACCGAGTTTCCCTCGAATGTCTTTCCGGCGTTGACTTCTTTTGCAAAGTTGGTAAGCCCTCCCACGGTCGTAATGTAGTACGTCTTTCCCGTGTACTCGGCACTCTTTCCGCCCGAATTGATGGTAATTTTTCCGTCATCGTCGTTCGCAAGTACAACCTTCACTGTTACGCCCGATGCTGTAAGAGTTGTAATCTTACCGTCTTTTGTCTTATCAGCGGCTGTTGTATATGCCGTGTCTCCGAACACCTCATTGCCGTCAAGATTATTACATGTGATGGTACCGTGGTTGGTTTTTCCGGTTATAGGTCCGAGAACGGAACGGGAATCTCCGAATACGATATCGGCAACAGCAAGTGTTTTGTTTTCATGACTGAAAGTATTGCCTGAAGTCGTAAAATTGGATACAGAATTCTTGTTTGCTGCAACTACACGAATCGATGCTGCGTAATCTTCGTAGTGATTAACGTGACCGGACTGTTTATCGGTTAAATCTGTAGTACCGCAGTTTGTAAACGTACATCCGATTACGGTTATGTTCTGAGTATAAGTTCCGCTGCCGGCGCTCGTACCGTCATTCTTCATATTAATTGCAAGAATGTAATTAGTGAATTTTGTACCGGTAATCTTTACGTCTCCGACAGGATCGAACTTTACCGCTGTTTCATAAGCTGCAAGATCACTGTCGCTGTTTCCGGTAAACGAACATCCGTCGATTGTAACATCGACACTGCCTTTCTGTCCGTCAATTCTCACTCTCTGAAGATCCTGACAGTCTTTGAGATTCAATGTTATCTTCTTATCACTGCTCTTTTCTTTGCAGTATACTGAGAATCCGTCAAGAGAGTAGACTGTCAGCATGACGTCGTTCGTTAAAGCATTGCCATTATCATCAATGCTGAATCCGTTCACGTTTCCGGTGACTTTCGCATTGTTACCGTAGATTGTAAGATTGTTTTTCAGAACAATGCCGTTCACTTCTCCGACATTGACATCGGTTCCGGGCCTGCAGTAGAGGGTTGCATTGCCCGTTACTTTTCCGAGTGCTTCACTCAATGTAGCGCATTGGGTTGTACCGTCAGTCACTGTCTTTCCTTCTTCAAATTTGAAATCCGCCGAAGGAAGCACATTTATTGCCGAACCACCCCAGTCTCCGACAACCTCAATTTTATCAAAGTTGACGAAACCTGCACTGTCTGTGAATTTAATGTTGTGTCCGTTGAGATCCAACGTAACCTCGCGCGTCAGCACTATACTCTTTTCAACCGATATGTCCGCTCCGAGCTTCACATAATTCTCAACCGCAAGTGCCTTTGTGAGTTCTTCCGCCGTAGTGACTGTATTGGTGTTCACAATCGAGTAATCGGAGAAGTGTGTAACCGAGAAAGTAATCGTTGTTGTGTTATCGGAATTAATTGTGCTGGACAGGACGGTTCCGTCGATTCCGTCGCCGTTGTATATGACTTCAGGATTCGACATTTTTCCGGGAACAGTCATAGTCATAACAACCGGATTGTCAAAAGTCGGTTTTTCGATTGCTTTTCCGTTGGAATCTGCAAGTGCAAAACTCACATTGACTTGCTTCTTTTCCGTGTCAACTTTAGTGACTCCCACAGTAACTTTTGTCTCGCTGACATCGGTGGTTCCCTCAGTTCCTCCGACAGCCGAAAAGTCGACAACAACATCTTTTACTACGGCAGATGAACCGGATTCGGAACTGGTGATTGAAGTTGCCTTTACAACCTTGTTGACAGGCATAGATGCAGACACAGTTTCGGAACCCTCGACTTTAGTCATCACTGTGTAGGGATAATCACCCTGAACTGCAACGACATAGAGCGTAACGGTGAGTCCTTTCCTTTCTGTACCATTGGTCCATTCCGCCGTATATGTGGTATCATCCTTCGAAACGGAACCTTCTCCTGTCTTGGGATTGTATGCCGTAATCGGACTGTAAGCATCCCCTCCGTAGGACTCGGGCGTGGTAATGCTGTAGGCACCCGCAGACGGATTTACACCTGCGCTGAGA
>CAVFUJ010000104.1:0-3611 GCA_963625795.1 Anaerovoracaceae bacterium | reverse complement strand
CATCAAATGAAGAGAACTGTGGTGGTTGTGGGTAATTTTTTCACCAAAACGCGGTAATCCGGATTGTAGAAGCGTATCATGTCGTCGCGGATCTTCGTTTTTCCGAGAACGGCGGCAATTACTTTCGATTCCACAACGCCGTCAACTTCCCATGCGGGGGCATCTCCGGAAACATCCGTTCTTATGGAAATCGGAAGACGGAGCTTCATACTGTCGATGCTGTCGCAGACTGTACCGAGGTATTCAATCTCGGCCGGATCCATCTCGACGGTATCTCCCGATCTTGTCCTGTAAGATCCGCTGCCTTCCTCCAAACATTCGGAGAGAGTGCACCTGCTCACCGGAACGTGACTGTTGATTCCCGACATGATGTTACCGAGTGCGTCCATATACTCCCATTATTCATCTATACCTATATTATTATAATATAAGAAGAAGGGAAGAAGAGAGTACAGTATTAACAACGTGAATTTATACGACTAACATCATGACTGCTCTTATGCAGCCGGACAGGAAAACAGAGGAACTCATTCTTACGCATCCGTGTTTCTGTGAAGATGCCCATAAAAAGTTCGCGAGAATACATCTTCCTGTCGCACCTGTATGCAATATTCAATGTAATTACTGCAACAGGAAGTACGACTGCTGCAATGAATCGAGACCGGGAGTAACAAGCGGCGTTCTTACGGCGGTTGAAGCCGCAGACAGAATCCGCGAAGTGAAAAAGAAGATTCCGGAATTAAGTGTAATAGCGATAGCGGGTCCCGGAGATCCTCTTGCCAATGAGTCTACATTCAATACGATTGCTCTTGTAAAAGATGAATTTCCGGAAATGTCACTTTGTATCTCAACCAACGGACTTATGCTCCCCGATTCCGTCGACAGATTGTACGATCTCGGCGTAAGATTCGTCACCGTCACCATGAACGGCGTGGATCCGGACATTACCGAAAACATCTACAGCTTCGTCAGATACAACGGCAAAAACTACACGGGAAGAGAAGCAGCCGAGATTCTTCTTGAAAATCAGCTGAAAGGAATCAAAGCCTGTGTAGAGAAAGGAATGGTCGTGAAGATCAACACGGTAATGATTCCGGGAATCAATACAGAACATATTCCTTCTGTTGTAAAGAAAGTTAAGGAACTCGGTGTGTACATTGTCAACATTCTTCCGCTGATTCCTGTCGAAGGAACACCTTTCAGCAGCCTGAGGGCGCCCACTCCCGAAGAGAGAAAATCTCTCATGGACATCTGTTCCGCAGATGTCAGGATGATGCGTCACTGCAGACAGTGCAGAGCCGACGCAGTGGGATTGTTGGATAACGACAGATCTTCCGAATTCATAAGAAAGAATCCCTGCGGTTCCGCCTGCGGACCCGGGGGAGATAATGTAATAATCTCTCCCGTCGGAATTACAAGGAAGGTTGCTGTCGCAACGAAAACCGGAGAGAAAGTAGACAGAGGATTCGGAAATACGGAGCAATTCATCATCTACGGCAGAAACGGTGTCATCGATACAGTAAAAATCAGCACCGGCAGCAGTACTTTCGGTCAGTCACACGTAGAGCATATCAACGACATCGTCTCAAAATTGAAAGACTGCGACACCGTCATAGTAAGAGAAATCGGCCCCGCACCCCGTTCTTTACTGGAATCCGAAGGGAAGAAAATCATCATTTCAAACGGCCTCATCAAAGACGAATTATCGAGATTATTTCTCTGATACTGAAAGAAATTCCGCGAAGTGGAATTATATATAAATAAGTACCACATCCGCGGCACTATCAGAGATGAACATATGGATGCCCAAGAGTTGAGAGAAGCATTCGTCAAGTTCTTCGAGGAGAGAGGACACGCGCACATCAGTTCCGCATCACTCATTCCGGAGAACGATCCGACGGTATTGTTCACGACCGCAGGTATGCACCCGCTGGTACCGTACCTCCTCGGTGAGAAACATCCGATGGGAAAGAGACTTGTCGATTATCAGAAATGTATCAGAACCGGAGACATTGACGATGTGGGAGATGCAAGCCACCTCACATTCTTCGAGATGCTCGGTAACTGGTCGCTCGGAGACTACTTCAAAGAAGAGTCTATCGGTTTCAGTTTCGAATTTTTAACGAAAGTCCTCGGATTCAAGAAGGAACAGCTTGCAGTCACCGCATTCGCAGGTGAGGAGGGCATTCCCAAGGATGAAGAAACAGCCAACATCTGGAAAGCCCACGGAATGAAAGACGAACAGATCTTCTTCTACGGCAGAGCCGACAACTGGTGGGGTCCCGCAGGTACGACAGGACCCTGCGGACCGGACACGGAGATTTTCTACGACAACGGACAGCCTAAGTGCGGACCGGACTGCGGACCTTCATGTCACTGCGGAAAGTACACCGAGATTTGGAACAATGTCTTCATGCAGTACAACAAGGACAAGGACGGAAAGTACACTCCGCTCGTTCAGAAGAACGTCGATACGGGAATGGGACTCGAAAGGGTATGCCGTATCCTTCAGGGTGTTCCCTCTGTTTACGAATCCACTGTTTTCAAACCTATCATTTCAAAGATTTCCGAAATCTGCGGCAAACCCTATGAAGAACCGTACATCAGAGACTTCAGGATTGTTGCGGATCATATCAGAGCTGCGACGTTCATCCTCGCAGACGGCGTAGTTCCCGCAAAGGTCGGACAGGGTTACATCCTCAGGAGACTTATCAGAAGAGCTTCGAGGAATATGAGCAAACTCGGCTACGACGGACTCTTTATGAAAGAGATTGCAAAGGTTGTTGTCGATGAGTTCGGAGATGCCTATCCGGAACTTGTGAAGAATAAAGACACGATTTACGAATCTCTCACCGCTGAGGAAGAAAAATTCCAGAAGACACTCGTCAAGGGACTCAGAAAGTTCGATGAGATGGTCGCAGAGAACGGCGATTCCAAAGTAATGAAAGGCGACCTTGTCTTCAGGCTGTTCGACACATACGGATTCCCCGTGGAACTTACTGCGGAGCTTGCACAGGAGAAAGGACTTACAGTCGACATGAAAGACTTTGAAGCAAGATTCAAAGAGCACCAGGACAAGTCCAGGATGGATACAAACCAGACCTTCAAGGGCGGTCTTGCGGACCACAGCGTGGAAACAACAAAGCTCCACACTGCAACACACCTTCTCCATGCGGCACTCAGGAATATTGTAGATCCCAACATCAGGCAGAAAGGAAGTAACATCACCGCCGAGAGGCTCAGATTCGACTTCAACTTCGACAGGAAGCTCACACCTGAGGAACTCCAGAAGATTACGGACTTCGTCAACGATGCAATCAAACAGGATATTCCCGTTGTCTGCAAAGAGATGCCGAAAGAGGAAGCGAAAGCATCCGGTGCAATCGGTGTCTTCGACAGCAAGTACGGTGACATCGTCAAAGTGTACATCATCGGCGACATCGACAGCGAACTCTGCGGCGGACCTCACGTCAGCCACACAGGAGAACTCGAAGGATTCAAGATCCTGAAGGAAGAGAGTTCCGCGGCCGGTGTAAGGCGTATCAAAGCAGTCGTCGGTAAATTCTGACGGCTGTTCTTCCAAACCTTTTACCAAACCATCTCTTTTCTAA
>CAVFUJ010000103.1:0-3681 GCA_963625795.1 Anaerovoracaceae bacterium | reverse complement strand
GTGTCGGATCCTATCGGGAGAGAAGGCGTGGTAGCGCTCCCCTCGGTCCGCATTTCCGTCGGAGATCTCGGAACTGTGTCTCCGTCGGAACTTTTTACGGAGGTCTCTGAATGAGACTCGACGTTTTCCTTACCAACGGCAAATTCCTTGTCGTAACCGAAGACACCGAAAAGGTTCTTGAAAACATCCTTCACGGCAAGGACACCTTCGTGGAGATCGTTGATAAGAACGAACTGAAGCACTACGTCAACATCGACCACATAGTGGAGGTTAAGGTTATCCTTCACCCAATTAGCTGGGGGTACAGCGAATGAACTGCGCCAGATGCGGAAACCCTGCCCCGTTCTTCACCGGGACCTACAATCCTGTGAAGCAACAGTCGAAGACACTCTACTTTTGTCTTGAGTGTCAGACTGAACTGAACTCAATCATCGAGAGATTTGCGGAGGGCAAGGAATGAAGCGGATCAAAATCTCCGTCCCCACCGGAGGAAAGGCCATTAGAGATTTTGTCGGATTTTACGATCTTTCGTCCGACACTGACTGTACCAAACTTTCCGTTTTCGGATAGGATGATTACAAACTCATGAGGGTCGGAGACAAGATCGTTATCGAATGTGTCGACGAGGAGGAAGACGAATGATTGTCGGCAAAGATCCTTCTCTCCGCCCCTGTCCTTTCTGCGGGAGCGAAGGAATAATCATGCGCGACGACGAACCCGACAGCTACAACCGGATCGGCGAATGGGTTGAGTGTACCAGGTGCATGGCCTCCGGCCCCTATTGGTATCGCTGTCAGAAAAGCCACGGTGCCGCCGTTCGGAGTTGGAACGGGAGAGTGAAGGAATGAACCGCGACTGCATCCATTGTTCGAAACTGACCATTCCGAATTATCCGAACGTCCATGTCGTCGAACTTGACTGTCCGGAACTCGAATCAATGACACAGGAAGAAAGAGATCTGGCCGATTTCGGGAACTGTCCGAGATGGACCAAAAGGAAGTGAAACAATGCATGAAAAAGAATGGACCGCCGTTATGACGGACAACATACTCGAATGTCCTGATGCCGTAACAATCTGGGCGGAGGAGATTACCGACTATCGTCTTGAACGCAAAGACAAACCTCTGCTCGATTACCTGGCAGATGTATTTGAGGCCGTTTACAGCGACGGCCTCAATGCCTTATCGAAAACGGCGGAAGACGGAGATCTGTGTCCGGAAATAACGGACCTCATACAGGATGCCATCGAAAGCATTTCCTGGAGAGAAGTTGCAAGGGCCGTCATCGACAGGATCGACAAACTCATTGCCGCAGAGGAGATCTGAAATGAGCGCAGGATTGAACGAAGGAAAAAAGGCGGTTGTATATGCCAGGGTCTCTACCAAGGGACAGGCCGACAGCGGAGCATCCATCGACACCCAGCTCAAGGTATGCCGCCGCTGGTGCGTGAACGAAGGCGTGATCATCGTGGGTGAGTTCCACGACGACGGCGTTTCCGGCACAACCACCGACCGCGACGAGTTCGCTTCGTTGATCGGAGCTGTCGTATCCAAAGAGCCTGACTTTTTGGTTGTTTATGATTCTTCCAGAATTACCCGTGAGGGATCGGACAAATACGAGAAACTGAAGTCGGTCCTGGGTAGCCTCAGATGCACCGTGGTGTACGCGGGTCTCGGAGGACTCTCGGCAGATTCGCAGGCCGCGAGGTACATGGACACCTTCAAAACGGCTTCGGATTCTTTGATGGTTAAGGAAAGCACGAAGAAAACCCGCGAGTCGGTGAACCGTCTGATCAACGAGGGAACCCACGTGTCCCGCGCAACAGGTTTTGCTTTCAGCGAAGACATTGACTCAATGCCTAAAGGAAGGGTTCTCTTCGAACCCCGCGAACGGGAGAAGAAGGATGCCGAAGGAAGGATCGTCAAGTCAATCACGAAGGCGACGGTTGTCAGATCCGAGAACGACTTTTTCGCTCTTGTCGACCGCGGAGCTTCGATAGAGGTCATTGCGGAGATGTGGGGGATCGGCCGTCATTGTCTTACCGAAGCGGTCAAGGGAAAGTCGCACTGCCGGAAGGAGTCGTGTCCCATCCCGAACCGCTATCCCGAATACGTCCGTAGACTCGAAGCCGCGAAGGCATCGGGTTACAGCGATCCTCTCTTCGAGCCGTACAGACGCAGCATACGCGCGAGAGCCGCCAAAGAACGCGAACAGTGCCGTAAAGCAATGGAAAGTAGGGTTGCTGGAAACAAGGGTTCCGACAACCCCCAAATCGAGGCGGTATGACGATGGAAACAAGGGTATCGGTGCCTATGTGTAAACAACGGTTCCCTTCTTTCCGTCACAGTAGGACTACTTTCCATGTCCGCCATCGATGACGTTTCATGTCCCTGCTGCGAAGCTGCGACGACCGCCTTCTTCGTCGAGACCGAATCGGGCGCGTCCGGATATCGGTGTCCGTTCTGTGGGTGCCGGTTCATCGTGATCAAGATGGGTTCCGTTCCCGATCCCGGAGACGAAGCAGAACATGCAAAGGACTGTTGGCCGAACTGATAAATCCTT
Organism: Anaerovoracaceae bacterium; assembly: GCA_963625795.1. Lineage (GTDB taxonomy): Archaea > Thermoplasmatota > Thermoplasmata > Methanomassiliicoccales > Methanomethylophilaceae > Methanarcanum. The sequence goes on along the minus strand of CAVFUJ010000103.1, from coordinate 1,119 downwards.
TACCCGTCGGGACCGACGGGATTACTTACCACTAACATATAGGAGTTACAAACAATGTTGATCATAGACACGGAGACCACGGGCCTCAACGGATATCCCACCGACAGGGTGCTGGAGATCGGGATCGCGGAATACGACGAACAGACAGGGAAGATCTCTTCTGTGTACTCGGAGATGATCCGCTATGAGGACATCCGCAAATTCGACGAGGAGTACGTCAACCGCGACGGTTCCGCCGGGATTTGGATTTACAAACATTCGGACATGCGTATTGAAGAAACCTTGAATGCCGCTAAGGATCTTGCCACTGTCGTGGACGAGGTAAGAGATATCGTCCGCGGAAAAGAGGTCACGTCTTACAATGTCGGTTTCGACTTCGCGAAATTTCTTTACGAACAGCCGTGGGACCTCAAACCCATCGTTGTGAGAAAGATCGACATCATGGACCTTGCCACGAAAGAGGTCATGAGAAGAGCGAGATCCGATTCGCTGCCCGATAAGGAATTGCAGACCAGACTGATCCGTGAAGAGGACGAGTCGAAGTATCCCGTAAAATGGGTCCGCTCCGAGGATGCTTACAGAGCGTTATGTCCGGAAGACCCGATGGATCTGGAAAAACAGACACACCGGGCATTGGACGATGCCGTGATGGAAGCGTGGATACTCAAGGCCCTCGTAGAAGAATGAAACCTTTCAGCCGGCTTATGTCCGGCAAATCAAACCATTTAACCATAATTCGGAAAACCCATAAAATAAGCTAAGTCTATACTCACCTGATGTCACAGGATAAGGATAATCAGGTACTGACCGAGCTGGTTTGGGTGGATGTGGAAGATTTCAGTTCGACTCTCCTCACTCTTCAAAACAATTGGGATCTCATCAAGAGCGAGATCATCAACGAAGAGGAACGTGACGAAGAGGACGGATATGCCGCGGTCGAATACTACGACGACGGCAAAGGCAATTCCGCTGAGGTCTTTTTCTTCGACGAGGACAGGATGGAGATCGCAGACATCAGATTCTGGATCACGTACACAGAATCTGAAAAGAAAAAGTTCATTGATCAATTCGAACAGCTCCAGCCTGATTGGGAACCGCCGAACGGAACTCTTGTGGATC
>CAVFUJ010000102.1:0-3735 GCA_963625795.1 Anaerovoracaceae bacterium | reverse complement strand
TCAGGAATATAATCATAGATCTGTCATCGTGCATCTACATCTCAAGTGCGGGGCTGAGAGTGATACTTGCATTGGAGAAAAAGATGTCCAAGGTCGGAGGTAAACTTTCGATAAAGAACGTTCCCGAGCTCATAATGGAAGTATTCACCGAGACAGGTCTTGATGAGATCCTTACATTGGACTGATCTCCGATGGATACGAACACCTACCTCATAGAGAAGGTTCTCAACGGAAATCTTCTGGTTACCGTTCTCGTTACGCTGACGGCTACGTTAAGTACCGTCATCAACGGACTGATTGTGGGGAGAGAATTGGGTTCCGATGCATTGGTCGCATTCGGTCTTGCTTCGCCTATGCTTATTCTCTTATCCGCGTTGGCGGGAGTTTTCGGTAACGGAGGTACGATAAGATGTGCGAAGCACATCGGTGCCGGCGATAAGACAAAAGTTACCGCAAATTTCACGGTAACTCTTGTCACAACACTGTTGGTAGGTGTAATCTACACATTGTTCTGCGTCATATGTTCCGATTTCATTGCGGATTTATTCGGAGCAACGGGAAATATCAAAGAAATGACATCATCGTACATCAGAGGTGTGGGATTATCCACGATTCCGTTCCTCCTTCTGCAGAATCTGATGCTTTATCTCAGAATGGATGACGGTCAGAAACTTACGATGATTGCCATGATTGTTACCGTGGCGGTGAGTGCATTATCCGCGTATCTCAGCAGTACTCAGACTTCTCTCGGTCTGTTCGGAATAAGTCTGTCTGTGATGATAGGTTCGGTTGCGGGACTTATCGTTACGTTACCCCATTTCAGGAAGAAAGACCGTATGCTCGGATTCGGAAGCATACGCGGTACGGGTAAAGAACTGAAGGAAGTCTGCATGGCGGGACTCCCTACGGCAATCAACAGAGGTTCTCAGACGCTGAAGAACTTCGCATTAAACTCATTTTTATTATCATTCAGCGGAACGGCTGCCGTTTTGGCGTTATCGGTTCAGACCAATGTGTATCAGTTCCTTATCGCAATATCCACCGGATACGGGTTGATGGTTGCGATGATGTGCGGTATCTTCTACGGCGAGAAAGATAAACGCGCCATAGTCGACACAATCAAAGTAACGATGAAATCGGGTTTCATCATTTCAACAATCGTAGGAATCGTATTGTTCATTTTGGCGGAACCTGTCGCTTCGCTGTTCATCTGCGACGGAGGAGATCTTTCCATGGCGGCGGACTGTCTCCGCATGTTCGCTTTATCACAGCCTACATCCACGTTATGCCTGATTCTTCTTTACATGTACCAGAGTATGGGAAACATCGTTCTTTCCACGGTGATATCGGTCACACGCGGAGTCGGATACGTAGTATTATTCTCCTTCGTATTGGCTCCTCTTATCGGTGTGAACGGTGTGTGGATTTCGTTCTTCTTGGCGGATATCTTCTCGATATTCACGATAATGATTGTCATCAAAATAAAAACAGGAACATTCCCGTTACACTGTAAAGACTACATCCTCGTACCGGAATCGGATTTCGATGCGAAAATCATCTGCGACATATCTCTCAGAAACGATATGTCCGAAGTGATGAAACTCAGCGACAGGATCTCCGGAATGTGTCTCGAGAACGGTGTCGATGAAGACAAAGCGAACCGTATCGCGTTATGTATCGAGGAAATGGCCGGAAATGTCGTCGAACACGCATTCACCGATAACAAAGAACACTTCATGGACATACGCATAGTCTTAAAGGGACAGGACCTGATATTCAGAATGAGGGATAACGGTACCCGCTTCAATCCTCTGACCGCAGATACGGAAGGACATTTCGGTCTGAAGATCATAAGGGCTACGGCGAAATCGATCGATTACTGTTACTCCGTCAAACTGAACAATCTCACGGTGACTGTATGAACTTCAGGATGAACTTCAGAATCGGCAACATTCTGGGTATTGCGGGTTTAACTGCGGTACTTGCGTCATTCATGGTGTTCACATACCTTTCATACGCAGGGCATCTCGGAAATGATCTTACATCGACTCTTGTGATGCTTTCCAATGAATTTGCATGGATTGTCGTTCTGATGTTCGTACTGTTTCTGGTGATGAACACGGATACGTACCGTGCGGTCGCCAACCGTACCGCAAACCGCAATGACAGCATCAGATTCGCTGCATTTGCAGCGACACTCACGTGTTTTGCGTCGGTCACAGGTACGGTATACGATCCCCTGATCTTCGATCCGAGTTACATTATGCTGATAACCGTCGCTCTCATCGGAGGGCCGAGGATTGCCGCTGCAATCACGGCGGCAATCTGCATATTTGTTACAATAACAACTGCGCCCGAATACAGCGGACATGCAGTCTATGCGGTCATCTGTCTCATAATCACAGGTGCCGCATCGTGTATCATCGGCCGTAAGGGATATCCGAAACTGAACACGGCAATGATTCTGCCGGTGATTCTGTGTCTGTCACTCGGAACGGCTTCATCGGTACTCCTGATCAACAGCCCCGATGCGTTACATTATGAAGGAGAATTCATAACTTCCACTGTATCTCAGTTCTTCTTCTGTATTATGGCACTCCTGCTCTTCAGACTGTTTAAGGGAATAATCGAGAACAACGACACTCTGAAGAAAAATAAGGAAGATCTCAATCTTGCACACGATATTCAGCTTACTTCGTTACCGCATGTGTTCCCCGTGTCCCATTCCATGGATATTCACGCATACATGGAACCTGCGATAGAAGTGGGAGGAGATTTCTACGATTGTTTCCAGACCGGAAGGAATCTTACCGTATTCACTGTCGGAGACGTATCCGATAAAGGATTGCCTGCGTCGTTACTGATGATGAGAATGATGGGTTCGATCAAAGCCGCGGCGTTATCGGATAACGATCCCGGAAGAATTCTTACCACAGTAAACAGAGAACTCTGTTCCAACAATTCCGCCGAACAGTTCGTTACGATGTGGATCGGAATATATGATTCCGATACAGGGACACTCTGTTACGCCAATGCAGGTCACACTCCTCCGTACATACGCAGAAAATCCGGAGAATTCGAGAAACTTCCCGTGAAGAAAGGACTGATGATGGGCGTAAACGATATGATCCGTTACAAAACAGACTGTATCGTCATGGATGACGGAGATGTATTGTTCGTATACACAGACGGTGTGAACGAAGCGTTCAACACCGAAGAAGAGATGTTCGGACAGGAAAGACTCCGCAATGCACTGAACTCATCGGATATGTCTTCCGCCGAAAGTATTGCCGAGTCTGTTAAAACGGATCTCAGTAAATTTACTGAAGGAAGAGACAGATCCGATGACATCACAATGATGTGTGTTATGATCGACCGCAGTTGGTACAACACACTTACAGTACCGGGAAAAGCCGAAAGACTCGACGAAGTCAACGGTTTCATTATGGATGTACTTTCAAAAGCGGGATGTCCTGTAAAGGATATTATGAAAATGCAGATAGTTTCCGAGGAAATCTTCGTGAATATCAGCGATCACGCTTACGTTGAACGTGAAGGAAACGTGACAGTTTACTGCGGATTCCATGACGGTGAAATCAAACTCACATTCGCAGACGACGCACCGTTCTTCGACCCTGTCAGTAAAGACGATATCGAGATAGATTCCGATGTAGGCTCATGGCCCATCGGAGGATTCGGAATCCATATGGTAAAGAAACTTGTGACCTATGTCGA
>CAVFUJ010000101.1:0-3756 GCA_963625795.1 Anaerovoracaceae bacterium | reverse complement strand
GTTCTTTTCTGCATCTTCAAGATGTTTTTTGGCCTTAATTGCTTCTTTTTTTATATCTTCCTTTATATCTTCTGTCAATTCATGATTTTTTAAAACTTTTTCAAATTCTTCAAACAACGTGGTGAATCCATAGTTTTTAATCACCTTTTTGGCAATCGAAACACGTTCTTCAGTCGTCATTTTGTTTTTACTTAAATCAAAAATATCTTCGACCATGAGTACCGTCAGGGGGGGGGCATAAATAGATTTCGAACGCCCCGTTTCTTCTCAATCTTGTCACTGTCATCCCTAAACCCAAGACACTTTATCTACACCGTAACCCATCCGGAAACGGGATCACTTGAACGAAGATATCGACATCAGGAAAGAGGCGGAATCACTGAAGACCATGATCAAAAGGCCTGTGGAAATCTCCGAATTGGAGGAAAGAATCGGCTTTTATCTCAACAGGTATCTGATGGACATAGAATCGTCAAAAAGAGCCATTATCAAAGATTACGGAGGAACCGACCGCGATTATATTGCACCTGTCGAACCCGATACTCCGCTTTCCGATCTCGGTATCAAACGCGGTTCAACTATCAATTTCACTGCAAAAGTATCCGAAATCAGGGGTCAGATGTCTAAAAACGGCAATCTGAAGTTCACGGCATACGTAGAAGACGAAACCTCCGAATCCAAAATAATCATATGGAATAAAGAACCCGATTTCGAGGAAGGGAAAGTGTACAGATTCAAAGGGTGGAAAGTAGTCTACGATGATTTTGAAAAATCCATAGTTCTGAACGACAGAGGCGGTTTTTTCGAAGAGTCCGACGTAAAAATAGAATCGAGTGCATATTCCAGGAATCTGAAATTTTCCGTAAATTACGATGAAATCAAAGAAGGAATGAAAAACGTCACCGTTTCCGGAGCAATCTACAGCATACAGAACAGACGTCCCGGCGGAAGCGGTCCCGCAGTCAAAGGTGTATTCAGATTCTCGGACGGAAACAAAATGGATTTCCTTCTCTGGAACGGAGAATTAAACGCCGAACCGGGTGATGACGTGTGTATTACCGAAGTAAGTGTGGAACACAACAGTTACACGGGACGTTCTCAATTGAAATTATCTGATTCATCCAAAATTCTGAGGGGTGAGTGATACGGATTCCGATGAATTGAGATCAATCGCAATCAAATCCTGCGAGGACATGTACGAGCAGATCGAAGCCGTACAGAAAGGGATGGATCTCACCAAGAGCAAACTTGTTTCGATGGTTATCAACGAGGTACGTTCGATTACGAGAAAGAGCGATTATCTTATTATCTCACTATTCACAAAACTGAACGACACAGACAGTCTGGGTCTCTGCATCGGAGATAAGGATTTTTACTTCGAAGACGGACAGCCCGACGGATATTCCGTGTACTTTGACGAATACGACGAGCAGTCGATGACGGTACGTGCGTATCCCTCGGATAAGCTGATGGAGATGATCAGCAACCGCTCCGATGAAGACATCAAGATTATCGTGGACATGAAATGGCTCATCAAACTGACTTTGGACTGTTTCACCGAATACGGAGACAGGACAGGTTATCCGGTGACTAAGCCTTCTTTTGTTGAAGGTGCCGATTATACTTTCCCCGTAGGAAGCACTCCGTCTGAGGAGCAGAGAAAAGCGGTAAAAACAATTCTTAATTCCAGGTTATCATACATATGGGGAGCACCCGGAACGGGAAAGACCCAGTATGTTCTTGCAACATCGATTATCGCATACATCAGAAAGGGAGGAAGGGTTGCAATTATCGCACCCACAAACAATTCTGTAGAGCAGGTTCTGAATGGTGTTTTGAAAGTTATCGAGCAGGACGATCCGGAACACAGGTACATCAATCCCGAGGAAGACATCCTGAGGATGGGTTCCGCAACTGCGGGATTCATAAAAGAACATCCGGGAATGTGCGAAGACAGAGCCAGGATGAAGAGAATCAAACAGCTCAGGCAGTCTAATAAGATAATCGCGAATCTTATTTTCGAGCGTAAAGTAGAAGCTCTCAAACCTAAGTTTGAATTGATTCAGCGCCTTTACAATGAAGGATATGATGCAGCACCGTACAGTGAAAAGAAAGAGATCGAATCGGAAATCAGGACTGCATGGGATGAAATCGTTGCGGTTGTCAAACAGAATAACGAATTGATAGGATTGGTTTCAAACGTCGATCTCACGAATCTCAGATCCAGGGCGGACGGTATATGCAAAACGCTGATGAACCGCAGCAGGCCCGAGTTGGATATTGTTCAGTATCAGGAAATGACGGATTCGGAACTGAGAGAACTTATTTTCCAAAATAACGAAGAACTCATGGAATTGGAACCGTACGATACCGCAGTCAGGATGAGAAAGGCAAAGGTCATGGCGATGACTCCGTTCATTCTCATGAGCCGCCGCAGATCTATGTTCGACGACGGCGGAATTGTAGATGTGGATCATATCTTCATTGACGAAGCAGGTTACGCGAATCTTATTCAGACTATGCCTGTCTTCATGTGCGGTCCGCCGGTTGCCATGCTCGGAGACCATATGCAGCTGCCTCCGGTGTGCGAGTTGGAGAAAGATAATATCAGGACTTGGATCGAACGTGACGATTACATGAAGTATTCCTTCATGTGGGACCAATCCGCACGTTATATCGAGAGTTATCTTTTCGGAACTATCAAAGATGCACGTGACGATTATCTCTACGACAGGGAACCGAGATTCGAAGAGACCCAGACAGCGAATTTAACATCTTCGCACAGATTTGCGGATAATCTTGCAAAGATATTGGACGACTGCGTTTACATGAACGGAATCAGCGGCAGCGCAGGTACGTTGGAGATGTACTGTTACGATGTCAAAGGTCTGAATCCCGAGACGAGAGAGAATCTTGCCGAGGCGGAATCTATCGCCGAATTTGTGAAGAAAAACGACAGCAATCTCGGTGATTTTGCTATAATCACTCCGTATTCGGATCAGAGAAAATCTCTCATAAAGAAACTGAAAGCCCACGAAAGAAGGATAATGACAATCCACGGTTCGCAGGGAAAGGAGTGGGATACTGTCATAATCAGTGTCTCGGACAACGGAACTTCCAGCAAACAGGTTCCGTACCGTTTTACAAGTTCGTTGCCTCCTTACGACGGACTGAAAGTTATCAATACGGCGGTTTCACGTGCAAAGAAGAGGCTGATTATCTTCTGTGATTACGAATTCTGGAAACAGAGGGCCGTCAGAGGAGATCTTCTCGGAAGATTGGTTGCCGATACAGGAACGAAAGTCATTCCCGTCGGAGGAGATGCTTCGGATTACATTGACTTCGTCGGGAAGAGGGAAGATACAGGAAAGAACGATCCCGTCAACATCCGCCTTACGATGGATTCTTCACGGAGAATCGTGAAATTAAGAAGAGCGTTCGAATACGGCGGAATGAAACTTTTCAGTGAAGAGAATCACAGACTGAAAGGAATTCTGAAAGATGCAGGTGTGACTCCGAGCGATGCTTTTGTTATCGCAGAGATGACCGATATTGCTCAGGATGAAATCGAAAGAGCGGTTGCAACTGTGAATATTCTTTCCGAAGATGAGATTAAAGATATCAGTGCCAGAATGGGAATCAACGAAGCCGTAACGGGGCAGCTAATTTCCGATATCGTCGAGGCTTTCAGGTTGTATTATGAAAGCATGAAATCCGGAAATCAGCCTTCAAAACCGTAAAAATAAGGGATTAATC
>CAVFUJ010000100.1:0-3803 GCA_963625795.1 Anaerovoracaceae bacterium | reverse complement strand
GATGTACAGTAACCGAATGTTCTTGCGGGAAGTTCGGTTATATTCTTACCTATGCTGATTTCCTTTGCATTTTCACAGAGGTAGAACGAACCGTCTCCGATGAGTTCCGTCGAATCGGGAATAATGATCTTCTCTAACGAACGGCAGTAACGGAACGATTCGAATCCTATTGCCGTAACACTGCTGAGATCTGCATCTTTTAATGAGAAACAGTCCCTGAATGCTTCATCGCACACCGTAGTAACGGATGAAAATACAGCCGAATCTAACGAAGTACAGCCGTAAAATGCACGTGTACCGATTTCGGTAATATTGCCGAAGGAAATACTCTTGATCTTACAGTCGCGGAACGATTCGTCATTCACCCTGACGAAATTATTTCCGTTTCCGTCTTTTGCGGGAATATTTAATTCTGAAGATTCTCCGTGGGAAATTATTACTGCATTTCCGTCGAGTACGAAGTAGGAAAACTGATTTTCATAGTTTTTCACTTCGTAAACTTCCGATTTTCCATCCCAGCCTTCCGATGTTGACAGAGACATAATTTCGATACCTTCGGGAAGTAAACATTCGGGACAGTTGCCGGTAAAAACCAATCTTTTCAGATTTTTACACGAATCGAATGCCGTCTCCGATATCGATGTCACGGTCTTCGGTATTACCAAAGTATTCGATTTGCAACTGCCGATTGACGTAATCGTCGTAAGTCCGTACCCTTCCAATGCCGATTGAATGAAAAGTATAGGTTTTTCAGATACAATTTCTGTAATTTCACTGCGGTACGGAGATGTTTCGGAACCTGAACCGTATGTGCGGTAGCTGTATTCCGCATCCGATGAGATGTATGTCTTCGACACATCATCCGCATCCGAAACCGGGAGAAACACCGGAGATATCAGTAACAGCAACACTGCGGCTGCAATCTTCAGCTTCATCTCATTGTTCCCCGGTCTTCAGCAATCCTGTCGTGACGGCTTCCGAAAGTACGGTGAATACGGCGACATTGTTTTCGTTCGATATACGGAAAACATCATCCATTGTCAGCGAATCGTATCCGCGGAGATATTCGGAAGAAATTTCAGTTTTGAGAGGATTCTTTCTGCTTCTTTTCTCGGTCGGTTCTTCATTCCATTTGTTGGATCTGCAACCCGGACAGCGTGAAGGCGGAACATCTCTTTTCGATACCCATTCGTGACCGCATCTGAGACAGCGGCAGAGTATGTCGGGTCTGTTCCAGGACTTGCTCCTGCATTTGGGACATCTCGACGGCTTTGAATTGATACCGTTCCAGGAATAACCGCATTTCATACAGTGGCAGGCCACTCTTTCGGTTGATTTACGATCGGATTGTTCTGAAGGGAAAGATTTCCCGCAAAACGGGCATGTGCAGACAGACTCCGGACTGTCATTCGTATCGATACTCTCCGAAACGTAATTTTCCTTATGTTTTCTGCCCGCCATCGACATTCACCTTTGGATATATCATCCATATTGTCAATGCCTATTAAAATCATTATTGTGAACAAAAACGTAAGTCAGGTAAAGAAGGGCGGTAATTTATGGACAGATAACGTTTTTTGATAAAGCTTATCGCAGACATCATTCTTTGTTTCCGTAATACACAAACGGATTTTCGGTGAATATTGTATCATCGACAACAATGCCCTTATTCGAATATGCGTTCATGATTCTGTCAAAAGACGATCTGACCGATTCCTGCGAAAGACCGAATTTGATGGCTATCGCCTCCGGCCCCATTCCCGTGAAATGTACCGCAAGAATACGTGCATCCTCAAAGTTCAGTGAGAGTCTTTTCATAAAATAATCGATGTACGCAACATAGGAATTCTCTCTCGCAATCATTTCATCCTTAAGTTCGCTCAGCTTCTCTTTCATGAATTTCTCCGAAAGAGAATGAATCAGCTGATCTATCGTCATCGAGAAACGTTCGCAGACTACGTGCATATACATCGTGGCGACAGGTACCCTTCCGTCCCAGAGGTAGAGATAACCGAATCCGTCCTGACAGACATATTCCATTCTGTAACGTCCGTCGGACCATAGTGTCATCGCGGAACCTCCGCTCTGAGATACTATCTTATTATAACAACGGGGGCAGACGGAAGCATCGAAAGTATCCGACCAGACATTGCCGCATATCGGACAGACCATCGTACGTTTGTCCGAACGGTCGCAGTATGGGCATTTTATTACCGTTGTGCCCGATCTCATCATCGTAACACGTTTGCATTTCGGACATTTGTACACATTCGGAGCTTCGTTCCATCTTGCGGATTTGCATGAAGGACATGCTTTCGGATTCTCGTCACCGCGTAAAACCCAACTGTGTCCGCATCTCTGACATTTGACGAAATGAAGATTTTCATTCCATCTCGTTGACTGACAGTTCGGACAGCGTTTCGGGTTTTCAGTCTGACTGTTCCATACGTAATTGCAGCGGTGACACATCAGTCTGACAGTTTTCGGTTCATTCCATTTTCTGGAATGACACAGAGGACAGCGTTTGGGTTCGGTGTCCCTCTTACGGACCCAATCGTAATCGCATTGATTGCAGTGGAGTCTGCTCCCGGTACTGTCTTCATCCTGTCTGTGACCGCATACGGGGCAGGATTCTTCGGCATCGGCGATACTCCACACATGTCCGCAGAATCTGCATATACGTTCCCTTGAAACGGGTATATCCCATCTCGAAGAATGACACCTCGGACAGCGTTTCGGACGGGAATCCGATTGGGCATACCAGAAATGGCCGCATTTGTAACAGAAACAATTCAGTCCTTTTGAAGTGTCTGTTTCATTCACTGTTCCGTCCTCACATATCTCTTCGGAAGAACGTAGATTTCTCCGTCTTCATCCAAACCGACACGGGCATCCACTTCGTAGACATCACGGATAAGTTCGGAAGTAACAACTTTCTTCGGATCTCCGATTGTGACGATCTGCCCTTTTTTCATAATGATGCAAACGTCGCAGTATCTTGCCATAAGAGAAATGTCATGTTCCGCAATAATCACGGTCATATCCGAACGTGCCATCGATTGGAGATATTCCATTACATCGAGTTTGTACTTCATATCCAAATGCGATGTGGGTTCATCCACAAGCATAAGTTTCGGTTCCTGAACGTATGCTTTGGCAATCAGCGCACGCTGTCTTTCTCCCGATGAACACAGCGACACCTGTTTTCTTCTTAAATCATCCAATCCGAATGTACGTAATGCTTCGCGGACGACACGTTCGTCTTCCTTTGTTTCCCACCAAATACGGTCGACAAAGGGATATCTTCCCAGCATAACCATATCCATAACGGTCATTCCGAATGTCTGACCCGGTTCGGCGGGAACATTTGCCACCAATTTGGCTACATCCGATGCGGAAAGAGTACTCACATCGTTTCCGTCTACGGTTACTTTTCCTTCTGTAATGTTATGAATGCCGCAGATGCATTTCATCAGTGTTGATTTTCCGCAACCGTTCGGACCGATAAGTCCCACCATCTTTCCCTTTCCCATGGTGAAAGACACATCGTTCAGTGCACGGAAATTTCCGAAAACTTTGCCGACATGCTCAACTTTCAGGAGATCATCCATCGTACTCACGTCCTTTTCTCATCAGCATGTAGGCGAATATCGGAGTACCGATCATTGCGGTGATTGCTCCCACAGGGAGTTCCATGGGAGACATGACCGTTCTTGCGATTAAATCGGCAAAGAGCATGAGCATTGCACCCAAAACTATCGATGCGGGCATAATCAGTCTGTGATCGCTTCCCAGTGCCATTC
>CAVFUJ010000099.1:0-3804 GCA_963625795.1 Anaerovoracaceae bacterium | reverse complement strand
CTCTGAAACACATCGACGCTCCCTGTATTCTCTACAATCTGAACGGTTATTACGAAGGACTGAAAACTCTTCTGAATCACATGAAAAAAATGGGTCTGTCTTCGGAAGAAAGGCAGAAAGGAATCTATTTCGCCGAGAATCTTGAGGAAATCAGAGAAATTCTATTAAAATAACTAAAACGTTTTGAAAATACGAATCCCCGACCGGGAAAACTCCCGGTCGGAAAAGAATTCATTCTTTCTTTTCGGGTTTGATTCTTACATCCACTGAATTGCAGTGTGCGTAGAGTCCTTCGGATTTGGAGATCTTCCTGATAGTAGGTCTGATTACATCCAAACCTTCCTTCGTAAGCATCTGCACCGTGGAAGTCTTCCTGAAGTGCGCTACGTTGAGTCCCGAATACAGTTTCGCACCGCACGCAGTCGGAAGAACGTGGTTCGTACCCGAAGCGTAATCTCCTGCGGCAATCGGTGTGTACGGTCCGACGAAGATGGAACCTGCATTCCTTACTTTCGAAAGAACGTCCATAACATCCTTTGTCTGAATGGAAAGGTGCTCGGGTGCGATATCGTTCATCATTTCAATCGCAATATCCATGCTGTCCGCCACGATGTAACCGGAGTTCTTCATCGCGGCAGCGATGATTTCCTTTCTGGGTGCATCTTTGACCTGTTTTTCGATTTCCTTGTCGACTGCATCGACAACTTTCTTCGAATCCGTAATCAAAATGAATGCAGACATGGGGTCGTGCTCGGCCTGTGCAACCAAATCCGATGCAACGAATGCAGGATTACAGGAATCGTCTGCAAGAATACCCGCTTCCGAAGGTCCTGCGGGGAAGTCGATCTCAATCTTTCCTCTCAGAAGAGTCTTTGCCGCGGTAACGAACACATTTCCGGGCCCGACAATCTTCTGAACCGGCTCAATAGACTCGGTACCGAGTGCCATCGCCGCAATAGCCTGAATTCCGCCGATTGTGTAGATTTCGTCAACACCGGCGATATCCAATGCAACAAGAGTCACAGGATTGACAGGTGCGGGAGTACAGCAGATAACCTCGTCAACACCCGCGACACGTGCGGGAATGACACACATCAGCGCCGTGGAAGGATACGATGCCCTTCCTCCGGGAATGTAGCATCCGACTCTCTCCAGAGGTGTACTCTTAACACCCAACGTGATTCCAGGCTCAACCTCAGATAACCATAAGTCCTGCGGGAGCTGCATCTTGTGGAATCTTTCAATATTATATGCAGCGTTCTCAAGCTCCTCGACGAGTTCGGGATCCACTTCTTCGTACGCTTTTTCAATCTCTTCACGTGAAACCTGGAGTTTCTTGAGTTTGATCTTATCGAATTTCTCAGTGTAAGCTTTGACTGCCTTATCTCCGTCCTTCTGAACATCCGCGATGATATTCCTCGCGGTCTCAAGGACGTCATCGACCTTCGATGAACGATTCGTCTGCCAGAATCCCTCTTCGAGTTGCTGCAACATGATTTCTCTCTATAATATCGTTCGATATAAACAATGCGGACCGCACAGACCATTGATTATATATCGAAATACGAATTCCGAGTGTATCGGCTGAGGTCATCCAATGAACATAATCGTAGTCGGCATCGGTAATGTGGGATACATCGTGACCGAGGTACTTTCTCAGTACCACGACGTCATGATAATCGACAATGACAAAGCGACGGTAGAAAAAGCCAAGAGTCTTCTGAATGTTTCCGTTCTCTACGAAGACGGTTCCAACCCGAAGGTTCTGAGAAGTGCAATCGAACGTCACAATGTCGACATTGTCATCAGTACCACGGGAAGAGACGATGATAATCTTCTTATTTCGATGCTTTCGAAGATGATTAAGCCGGGAATAAAAACAATTGTAAGGGTAAGAAATCCCGATTTTGCAATCGAACAGTCTCCCGAAACCGTGGATCAGATTATTTCCCCCGAAATGATGATTGCCAACAAGATGGCCGAGTTGGCTCTCCTCGAGAATGCCGTCGATTACGAAAGCATAGAAACGATGGATCTCGGTCTTGCTTTATTCGAGGTAACGGACGATCACAAAGAAATCATCGGAAAGATGAGTATCGACATCAAAAAGCCGAAAGACTGTACGATTGTCGCTATTTACCGTGAAGACGAAATCATCATGGAACACGATATGACCGTCATTCACGTTGGGGATCTGATACGTGTTCTCGGTTCTCCCGAGAGTATCCACGAGTTCAACGACATGATGGGTGTCAGCCGTCCCGCGAATGAGTTTGTCATCATCGGGGGAGGCGTGGCCGGTTCCCAGACCGCAAAACTCCTGGAATCCAGGAAGAGATACGTAAAACTCATCGAATCCGACCGCAGAAGATGCACGGAACTTGCCAAAGAGTTAACTTCGACGGTTATCGTCAACGGAAGCGGTGTCGACCCCTATCTTCTTAAGTCCGAAAACGCGGGAAGAGCAGACGTTATCATCGCAAGTACCGACGTGGACGAAACAAATCTTCTCTCGGGTTTAATGGGAAAGAAACTCGGAGCGTACAAGATTGTCAGCAGATACTCGATGGTTGAGTATGAGGATATTTTCGAGTATACCGGAATCAAAACAATCGTCGGAAGCCACCGTGTAATCGCAAACGGCGTGACAAAAACACTCATCTCAAGCGATAAGGCAATTCTCAAGATGAGAAATCCCGATGAGATGTTCTTCACCGTAAACGTAAACCCCAGGTCGGACGTATGTAATGAGCACACGGGAGATGTCAAATTACCGAAAGGATGCCGTCTCACCTGCATTATACGCAACGACGAGAAAGTATATCCCGACATGTACACCAAATTCCAGGCAAACGACCGTGCCATTCTCTACACCCACAACGTGAACAAGAGCAAACTCGAGAGAATGTTCGGCACCCGTATCGATATCGACGTGTGAATACGATGAAATTCAAGCTGAAACCGAGGAAGACGGAGAGTCTTACGCTTAAGACGTTAGGTCTCACCCTAGTCACCTTCGCCGTCGTGATGTTACCGTCTCTGATGTATCAGATAGCCGACGGGTGTGACGTATCGTACTTCCTGGTTCCGATGATTGCTCTGCTGATTATCGGTTTACCTCTTGTCCTCATGACAAAGATGCCTACGACCATGGATCCTGTTTTCATGCTGGCGAACATGGTCCTGATGTGGGGTGTCGCCGTCGCATGCGGTTCGTTACCGTTTATGATGTACGGTTTAAGTCCGATTGACAGTATTTTCGAATCCACCTCCGGTGTAATGACTGCCGGTTCATCCATTGTTTCAAGCGTTCATTCATTGGACAGAGGAATAATTCTCTGGAGATCCGTTCTGCAGTGGATCGGCGGTATTGCAATCATCGTTATGTTCATCCTCGTTCTGCCTACGATCGGTTTCGGAAACAGAGCTTTACTTGTGAACGAAACCTCGGGTTCGGATGCAGGCAAAGTTTCAATCAAACTGAAAGATACCGGAAAACAGTTCATCACAGTATATTCCATTGCGACAATAATCATATTGGTTGTACTGACAGTCTGCGGACTGTCATTCTTTGATTCTTTCTGTATTTCACTGTCGACGATATCTCTGGGAGGATTCTCACCCACTGACAACAGTGTCTCGGAATACAGCGACATCATCAAGATTGTCATCATTATCGCTTTGTTATTCGGAAGCACAAACTTCTATCTTCACTACAAATCAGTCATTTCCAAAAAGATGGTGTATCTGGGAAGCGAAGAATTCAGAGCTATGCTTGTAATCATGGGATTGTTACTGCTGATC
>CAVFUJ010000098.1:0-3808 GCA_963625795.1 Anaerovoracaceae bacterium | reverse complement strand
GTGGTCGTACCTGTCGGCCTCCCAGAGAAGCCTTTCACGGTATTCGTAGGGGTCTTCTCCGTAGCTCATCTGCGGCACCTCCTGTTCTTGTTCCTGGCGGGAACATATCTTTCATGCAATTCCATCAGTCTGTCTGCAAGTTCTATCGCCCTCTCGTATCCGGGTATTCTGCCGTCGGGAAGGAGATATTCTATCGTGTCGTTCATGGCATCCGGGTCAAGGATCTGATCGAGGAATCCTCCGTATCCGCCGGCATCGTAGAAGTTGCACTCGTTGCCGTGTTCGTTCCACTTAACGTAGTCCCAGTAGTCGCAGATCCATGCGAAACAGTCACTGTCGCGGGCTACCTCGTACACATAGGCGGGTATCCTCTTGCCGGGTAGAAGAAAAGCGAACTGGAGCAGACTCATGGCATAGACCGTGTTCTTTGCCGTGTTCGCCTCGCGTATCAGGCGATTCTCCCATTCGTATCTGTCTTCTCCGGGCCTCTGGTAACGCGGATCGTAACTCATCTGCGTCCCCTCCTTCCGCTCATGGCGTAATCCATCTCGGAGACCGCTTGCCTTACCGCATGTACCACATCGTCGGGGTAAGATCTGGGGTTCCTGAGAACCGCATCCAGAACATCGCGCGCCCATGCTTCATAAATGGCATCCGCCTCTTCGAGAATAGAACCGGTGCTGTATGTGATCGGTGTGCGTTCGACGAAGAACGGGACGGGGGCTTGATAGTAATTGCCTTTTTCGTAAAGTTCGGCTTCTGTCCAGACGAAGTATTTCGGTTCCGGAATTTGCTCCATAAGCCTGCCTGACAGATTCAAGGTTCCGAACCAATCCGTGCGAAATGTGCATTCTGCGGAGAAGGGTTTCGAATCCAAACCGGGGTAGAACATCAGTATCCCCTCCTTTTGGCTCTGTGGGCCGTTTTAGCGCGGTTCCGCGGGGTCTTTTGCCCTACTGGTCTGCGGTTGAAGGACGCTTCAATCCTATCAACGGCCTTCTGGATCTCCCTGTAGGTCTCTTTCGAAACGAATTCCGGATGGTCGAGAAGGTCCTGAAGGGTTCTGCGTATCCATCCATCGTACCAGCCGTTCATTTCGTCGTAGTAGTACTCCGTACAGAGACGTTCGTACTCCTCCTCGGTCTCGTATTCGTCCGCGGAGGGTTCATCGCCCATGATCATTACTTTCGTGTCGTATTTCCAGGAGAGTTCGTTCCTGTATGGATGGTAATCGTCTTTCGTGCAGATCCGCAGCTGAAGATTGGGTCCCGAAGGGTTCCAGCAGTGGTGCCATCCACGGAACCAGATCTCTCCGAAATCGTCCTCACGAACATCGTTGTCGGGACCGAAGGGTTCAGAATCAATTCCGGGATAGGACTCGATCATCGTCTCACCTTCCTTTTGTTCTTTGCAACGGTCTTTTTCTTCGCGGCTGTTTTCACACGGGACCAAACCTTGAGACTGGGGGAAACCTGGCGCATGCCTCCCCTGACGATCTCCACTCTGGTGTTGATCGGGTCGCGGCGGTAGATGTCGCGGACCTTCTGGCCGATGTGCTGTGTGCATCCGTGGTGGTCGATGTAGTGGACGGAATCGAGGACCCTGCTCACGCCGGTGGAATAACTGTATCCGTCGGGACGGGTGACTATGATAAGGTCTCCGTCCTGGGCGGTGATGTAGTTCATGCCTCCGGGGGCGGGGACTACCTGTAGCTTCTGCCCGATCTCCCACACGTTTCCGCACAGACATTCGCAGTATCTGACGGGTCCGACGGCCCTTCCGCGGTCGGCCATGGCGGTTTTGACAGGGTTGTTCCTGCCGCATCTGGGACAGATCTCGGACATTTCGATCAGTCCTCGAAAAGGCCGCACATGAAAACCAGGTCTTTCACTGTCTGTTTGCAAGGCTTTACCGAAAGGTCCCTCTCGACACCCTGTCCGAAAGGCTGGAATCTCGCTTCTTGAAGCTGGCTCAGGGTGACGTATCCCCACTCCCAGAGCAGCTTTCCCGGCCTGAGCTGGTCGTAAAGTCCGAGGGTGCACAGGCCGAAGAACTCCCAGTCCCCGCGGGGCAGGGGTTCTCCTTCGGTGATCAGCCAGGTTGCGGCGGAACCGCCGAAGTATTTCACGATAACCTTTGCCTTTTCTCCCTTGTCCTCCTGGGAATAGATGGGGTGCTTTTTCAGAGCGTCTTCTATCTCTTTTGTCATCAGTTGCATTTCGTTGTCTCCTTTTGGATTTTTAAAGGGTTTTTCGAAATCGTTTTTGTACCAACTGTTAATATTTTCTTTTCCATCAGAACTCCTCGGATGGAACGTTTAAATAGCCACAGACAGGTACTACAGTAAGAATGGGTGTGTGGTCTACGTATGCAGACCGTCCCCAATTCCAGCGGGAGGAAGAGTGGTCTACGTATGCAGACCGCCACCCCCTGCGATTTTTCCTTTCTGTGTTGTTTAATTGCATTTTACCCCTTTTATTTCGTTTCCGAAAGCAATTTTTGATGTTGATTTTGCATCACGTGCTGCTTTCTTCATCTCGCTCACCAGAAAGTTGCGTTCGGCTTCGAGTTCGGGGTTATCAGCCAGGCAGATCTCTTTGAGGTGCCTTACATCATAACCTACGTACCCGTCGTTGATGTCGTTGCGGATGTCCGTGGCAACGGCTTCGATAACGGCCTCATCGGAATCGTATTCGCAGTATTCTTCGCGTATCTCGTCGGGACAGGCCTCGAAAATCAGGTGTGCATAACGAAGACCCAGATCGGTCGCGGTGTCGTTCAGAATCTTCTCCCCCTTGCCGTCTTTTTCTTCCGTAACGGTTTTTTGTTTTCGGTTTTCGAAGTCACTTTAAAAATCGAATCGTAATCAGAAGAAATCACCCTAAGTTCCTGAATGACCGATCTCCATTCCGCCGTGACTTCCGGATAAGGATAATCTTCCATTTCGAATTCGAGAAGATTGTCGATCAACTCGTCCGTTTTTCCGTCGAAGATCATGCGGTAACACTCCTTGGCGGCGGCCTTCAGCATTTCGCCCTGGGTCATACCGTCACAGTTGTCCATGAACTCGTAGGGGTCGATCTCATACAGGAGATCGGCGACACGTTCGGATATCTTTTCGGCACGTGCGTAAAACTTGTAGGTCCTAGAACGTTCCCTGCGGTCCGTACTGTCGGTTATCATCTCAGTACCCCACGACATAGACCTTGGCGGCCTCGCCTTTCGATTTCAGATCGCGTTTGTGGGCTTCGGCTTTGGCCTTAGAAGAGTAAGAGCCGCGGATCGAACCCGATACCCTGACCTCGTAGGTTATGCCTTTCTTGACCGACACGGCGGGCTTCTTCGGGGCCTTTTTCTTCGTAGGTTTGGGAACGGGCTTCACAACAGGCTTTTCCTTCGGTTTCTCGATCGGTTTCGGAACTCCGGGATCGTCGAGGATAAGGCTTCTGATCCAGATCGGCAATCCGTCATAAAGTCCGGACATGACCAGATAATATCCGTCGATGCGGACATCCTGCACTTCGTGGATCTTCCTCATCCGGTTGGAATTCGCTTCGGTCCCGTCGCTTAAGACGATCTTCCCTTCTTTGGAACGCCACAGGACATGGGGGCCGGTAGTGCGCCTTTCGCCCAGGAATATGCCGGTGCAGTCGAAGACATAGGACGGTCCGGGGTTGTTGAAGTAACGTACCGCCCCTTCCGCCGCCTTTGTGGTTACCGTTGATCCGATGAACGTCGGGAGATCGGGGAACTTCGAGTTGTCGTAACGGGAATTCGTTGCCGGATTGGGCTTCACCAGGGGTTTAGG
>CAVFUJ010000097.1:0-3853 GCA_963625795.1 Anaerovoracaceae bacterium | reverse complement strand
TCGTATATCTCTATCGAGTCCAACTCCTCATCTGCGGCATCATCGGATTTGTCTGTCTCCGCTTCTTCCGAATGCTCCGCCATACCGCGGAATCTGCGGTATGCGTTCATTCTTTCCTGCTCATACTGCGATTCGTATTCTGAGAGCTTTGCATCCATGTCCTTTATCGCACGTATCGATTCGTAATCGAGAGGGTCGTTTGCCTGCAGAATTGCAGCCTTCCAATCGGTCTCGGTTATCGTTCCGCGCTGTCTGGAGTACTCCGAAACTCCGACCAATCTTGCGTACTGATCGTTCTCTTTTCTTTTAATCTCCAGAAGATACAATGCTTTGCGGATGTCAATCCACTCGGAGAGTACTCTCAGGTCTCTGATCTGATCTATCTCAAGCGGAGGGCTCGTCATCGTCAGAAGATTCGGTGCTTCGTTTACGACGAATGATGCGAACTCTATGTCGTTGATTTCATCGAGTGTTTCTGCGAGCTTCTTCTTCAGATGGTCTTCGACCTGGTCCCAGAAATATCTGGCTGATTTGGCGAAGATGTATTCGGAGCCGTACAGGATTGATTCTTTCGAATTGGAGTCGGGAACCGACTTGATTATCGATGCCGAAGTATCGTCAATTGCCGACATCTTCCGCCTCCATCTCTTCCTGCTCTGCCTGAGCTTCCGTGGATTCCTGATTCACTTTCTTCCTGTTCTTCTGCCTCTCTCTTTCCATAGATCTGGAAAGATTTACGTCGAGTTCGTCGAGGAACATGGTATTGGGGACCTTACGGCCGAGTGCTTTGAGGATATCGCCGGCTCCTTTGACGGATGCCATCTGCAGCTCGGATTTCGATTCCATCGACTCAACCTGCATTTCGTTGAATCTTGTGAATAATTCGTCGTACTTCGAAGCATTGAGTATCCAATCGTACGGCGCATCCGTTGCGTAGGGTGTCGCAATGTATTTGTGACTCTCAAATGTGAAGGTGAACGGCCCTCTCTTTACCTTATGACGTGTGACCTCATGACCGGCAAGATCTATCTCGTCGGCATCCGCACGGATCAGAATTTTGCGGATGCTGACATGTCTCTTCCTCTGAATCAGATTCAGCGGAAGGTCGAGAGGATACCTGATACCGAAGAGCATTGTCTTGATAACCGCAGGGAAAGTCTGCGGCTGAATGTACATGTGTTTGCCGTCTTCTTCGTCGCGGTAGTAGTAGACAATCGGGTAGACTTCCT
The DNA here is from genome assembly GCA_963625795.1 of Anaerovoracaceae bacterium. GTDB lineage: Archaea > Thermoplasmatota > Thermoplasmata > Methanomassiliicoccales > Methanomethylophilaceae > Methanarcanum. The sequence continues at coordinate 2,624 of CAVFUJ010000097.1, read as the reverse complement.
GCGTTTTGTTCGGTATGTTGTGAACTCCGACATAGACGATATTCGGCTGATTGAGGATATATCCCGTAAAGTAACCGCAGGCGATTCCGAGGGCGGTTGCCTGAACCCATATGTTACCGGGGACGATAAGAGAGAAATTTGCCAGGAAAGGCACATTCTCGCGGTACCACGGTGACAGTACGGCCAATGTCAGCAGCACGGAAATCGGGTCCATCCAGGGATAGATCACGTTCCCGTAGGAACGGACCTTCTTCCCCAGAAAGAAGCTCCCCAACGTCAGCAGGGATATTGCGAAGGGCATAACGGCATCGATATCGCTCATGTTCACTCCAGACAGAACTCCGTCGCCAACAGTGTGACTATCAGCGTTACGGCTAACCTGAGATTTCTGATGTATCCGGCAATGAAAAGACCGACAATCTGTGCGACCTTCAGAAGTGTCTTACCGTTGGACTGAAGAAATCCCACAGCAGGATCCAGATTCCCCGTGACCCCCAACCAGACGGCGAGAGCACCTGCCGCGATCAGACCGACCAGTACGTAACCGTCCGATGTCAGTATCAGAGTACCACCCCGAAGAGATCGCAGACAGTCAATACGGTGAAGGCAACGGCGAATATCAGCGAGAGAGGGTCTCTTCTGATTACATGGATTGTGGCGCAGACACCGACCATACCGATGCAGAGAACATCGACCATTGTCAGTGTCCTGCTGTTGTTATCATCTGATGAGGAGGATGCCTGTACTTCCACAGTCTGTGTCCATCCGTCGATTGATGACGGCCCGGAGCCGTAATCTACGGTCTTTGCTTCGCCGTTATTCTCGGCAACCACGAACAGAATCACTTGGTACGCCTGCATAATCTGGCCGTCCTGCACCCACGTTGCCATCATCGTCACGTTATACGTTCCGACGGCAGATGCCGTTCCGGAGAGCTCATCTGACTCCCACGAAAGGAATGCACCGTCATGTGCGGCGACTGAGCCGATTACACCTTCTCCGTAAGCGCTGATGTAAGCTCCGTCGGCATACGGATTGTATAGGAAAGAGTCTCCGACCCTCAGTTCGACTACCTGTGTGTTCACGTTCTCTTCGGCGGCACACTGCGGTATCGAAATCAGAATCGCTATGAAACCGATTATCATGGCTGTAACAAACAGACTTTTCTTCATTTTCACACCCCCTGCGGTTCAATTAAGGCAATGACTGCTCCGTCAAGCGAATACTTGGAAGGAAGCTGTCCGATCATCCACACATTACCGTTCGCTCTGTCGGGGTCTGTGGCTGTTTCACAGTATGCGTACTCCCTGCCGTCATCTCCGATGAATGTGCTGCCGCCGACAATGTCGTACGGCACAGCAATGGCGGCGCCCATGTGACCTGACGATGAAGTCTGCATTGCAACCAATGCAGAGTTGACACCCATCGCGGATGCGATTGCACACAACAGGACTGCAGTGTCTTCGCAGTCCCCGTATTGAGTGTAGAGTGTCTCAATCGGGAGTGCCCAGTACTCATTAGTACCGTACTGAAGAATGTCCAAACGGTATGTGATGACATCTTGGACGAAGCATGTAACTGTGTAGGCACGCTGGACATCGTTCATTCCCACGCATATGTCTGTGAGATATGCTGCGATTTTCTGTACGTACGTGTCATCGGCGGTAACCAGATCTGACGGCATCGGCTGCGATACCGTTGCCGACCTCTGAGTCGATGATGCGGATGCCAGAGAGTAATCGGAGTATACGATTGACATGGTGAATGTCTTTGTCTCGTATGACTGAACGGTCGTGCTGTCGGAGAATACGGGGCATTCCCAGGAATAGAACTTGGAAATCTCCGTATCGGCCGTGTCGGCAGATCTGAATACGGCTTTGTAGAGAGTATGAGTCATATCGACGGCAATTGTAGCATTGTCTGAGTAGACGGTCTCGGCACCGCCCGATTTCTGTACGGTCCAATTGACAAACACATACCCGTCGTTGGCTGTGGCGGTAATCTCTGTGGTGCCGTTCTCCCTTACAGGTTCTGAAACTGTGCCTGCGCCCTGAGGTACGATGAGGACGGAGTATCCGCCCTCATCGACCTCTTCCGCAGAAACGTCCGTGTCGTGATTCTGCCAGGAGACACCGATCGTCAGAGTAACCAGCATCAGGAAGATACCGACAGCGACGATCGGTCTGGTCATCAGAGCCTCCTGAGTGCGATGAATCCCGCTGCGACGATTGCGACAATGACGGCGATTACGACGGGAATATTCATTCCGTCGTCCTCTTCCGTACTGCCGTCGGCGTTCGAATCCGTACTCCATCCGGCGACTGCATAGACTGTACTGTCGGCGGAATCGGTGACTTTCACGGTTCCGGCGTGAATACCCGGTTCTGCGAAGGTGTACTCTATTTCGGCACCCGTTCCGATTTCTTTACCGTCGGTGTCGAACCACACTGCGGTCTGATTTTCTCCGAGTTCGATGGACAGACTGTATTTGTTCTCGGAAATGAGCTTGACAGTCGGCTGGGTTGTGAGAACCAGAGTCTTTGCCCACTTGGCATAGACATTCTTGTCTTCAGTCATGACGGCTGTCGGGTCGAATACAGTCTGTGTGTCGGCTTCGTTGTACC
>CAVFUJ010000096.1:0-4112 GCA_963625795.1 Anaerovoracaceae bacterium | reverse complement strand
GCATCGGCATTCTCCGCAATCCGAAGTAACATGTCTACAGAATCTTCTGTGAGATGATCTCCTGAGATTCTGTGCATAATGAACACAGGGCAGAATGAGGAGATTTCACTGAACGATGATTCGGGTGTCGCGATACGTACCAAATCGGCACCTGTGCGGAATGCAGCCATTCCCGACATTGCGGGTGCACCGATGTACGGTCCGCCGCCGATAATCAGAAGTCTGCCGTTCTGTCCTTTGTGTGATTCCTTTTCGGGAATCGGATATCTGAGCATATCTCCCGGTCCGACGTATGTGTATGCATCTTCGGGAATTCCGATGTCCGCAATCACGATTTTTCCGCATGTATCTTCATTCATTCCTTCTTTGATGTCGTGGAATGTAACAGTGATTTCCGGTTTTACCGAACAGTCTGTTCCGAATCCCGAAGGAATATCGCATGAAACGACAGTTTTTCCTGAATTGTTGACTGCTTTGATGCATTCCGCATACTCTTCTCTCACAGCTCCTTTAATCCCCGTTCCGAGAAGACAGTCGACGATTACGTCATAATTTTTGATCATCTCTTCAGAATATTCCGAAGCGGAAATCTTTGCGAACATTTCCTTTGCAAGTTCGCTCTTCGGAGGATTTATCACGGCAACATCCGCCGAAAGCAATCTTGCAGCCGCAAATCCGTCCCCGCCGTTGTTACCTGTACCGCAGATGAACAGTATTCTCTTACCCGAATACAGATCGGAGATAACATTCGCAAGCTGTCCGCCTGCGTTCTCCATAAGAATACTCGTTTTGACTCCCAGATATTCGGAGTTGATATCCATTATCCTGGAATCGAGTGGGGACATCATAGGTCGGAAATGCAGTTGACAGTATAAATGTATCAAGCATTCTCGACGAGAATCTTTCCGATGTCTGCGAGGATGGATGTCTTTTTCATCTTTCCTTTTTCGACACGGACGCATCCTGCCTTCATTGTGGAATTGGGCGGATACGATTTGTCCTCGATTATTTTGTATTCAAGATCGAGGATCATAGCACCTTTTGCGATGATATCCAAATCCGGATTCTCAACGCAAAGGTTCTTAGGCAATCTCCTTCCTTCAGCGCGTGACCTGTTTATATCGAAATACTCAGGCCATAACACAATCGCGTTGTCGTCGTCGTATGCCATGATGATCAGAAAGTAAGTGATATTGTAAAAGGTTTGGCGTGCTTACGCAAGCAGGATCGCGTTAACACTACCATCCTGGCCGGGCCTGGATGTTACAACAGCTTTGCTTCCGCCTTCAAGGTCGATGGTGGCACCCTTGTTGAGGATGTTACGCTGGATGTAGTTCGGGTCTGCCGGGTTTGCACTGACATTGACGATTTTCATCCTTGTGACCTTGCCGCTGTTTTTGTCAACGACATTCGCATATTCTGCTGCAAGCATACCAACCTTGACATTTCCACCGGCACCGCGGTACTGCTTCAGTGACTCTGCACCGAGCTTTGTGAACTGCTTCTCTCTGCCGATCTCGAATTTCCTTTTGTTAGCACTGGGGACACGCCTGCCGCCAGTGGGCTTTCTGTTGGATTTTCCCTGCCAAATTGCCATGATTACCGACACCCTCTATTATCGAACTGTATATAAAACTTTCATCCGTGTTATATAGAAATCAGTCAGACGGACCCACAAATTCCGCTTTGATGTTCTTACCGTCGATGTCCAGCATGACTGCGTGTCCTTCTTTTGCCGGTCCGGGGTTGATGAACATTGTTCCGTCGATCTCTTTGATTCCCACTGCCTCGTGGATGTGGCCCGAAAGTGCGACTTTCGGTTTGTATCTGTCAACAATCTTCCTGATTCCGGTGCTTCCGACGTGGAGTCCGGAAGGAATCTCGTCGAGAATTCCGTATGACGGGGCGTGAGTCATGAGAACATCGGCATTACCGCAGATTCTGTCAAGAATTGATTCGATCTCATCTTCGGCTGTCTCGAAGGGTGTGTTGAAGATTGTGGGGTTGCTTCCTCCGAATGCGGCGAATCTGATGTTTCCGATTGTGAACGATTTTCCGTGGACGCTGTGGCAGAGTCCGGAGAGTTTCTCAGGCAAATCTTTCGGATCGCAGTTTCCGGGGATAAGATAAACTTCCTTCGTGAACTTTTTCAGCAGTTCCGAACCGTTTTCGGATGTTCCCAAATCGGTTAAATCTCCGAGGAAGAGAACCGCATCGACATCATCGGTTTCCAGTTTGTTAATCCACTCAAATGCGGATGACTGATTGTGAAGGTCTGTAAGTACGAGGAATTTCATGTTATCGATGATTGCCGTTCGATTATATGACATTAAGTCCGCCGATACGTTTTGCGATAATCGGGCTGTTGCTTTCCGCAGATATATAAATAAAATGTGTATAACCGGGAAATATGAGGGATGTGCGTTTAGAGGCAATTAAGGAGCGCAAGTTGGGAGAGATTACCCTCTACGCAAGTATGATCCGCCTCGATATCGGAAGAAGAAATGAGTATTTCGCTCTGATGACGATGATAAACAGGGATGTAGATTTGATTGAAAGTCTGCTTTCCGATGATGTTCTGCCGGAGACTGTTCCGATTAGAAGTCCGATTTATGTTTCAAGACTGTCCGAGTCGGAAACCGAGGATGAAAAATATCTCGACGGTTTCAGGAACGGCGTTGCGGATGCACCTGATGCTGCCGAGATTATCGCAGAAGAGATTGCAGAGGAAGCTGCATCCGAGATCGCTGAGGAAGAACCTGCGGTTGAAGAAATAGTAGCCGTTGAGACAGCTGCGGAAGATGTCCCCGTCACGGAAGAGAATGATGTTTCCGAAGAGAAGGAAGCAATCGATTCCGTTCTGTCCGATGAGGATATTTCCGATCTGAAGAAGATCAGAGAAATGAAGAATTCCAAGATTGATCTGTTCATCGAGCGTGAACTCTTCGGTAATTTCAAAGAGGAAGCATGCGAAGATATCATCCGTTTCACGAAGATCGATATCAGGATTATCGATATTTTCCTGAGATTGGATAATTCAGATGAAGATGTTCTCAGATCCGATCTGAAGACAGTTGTCGGTATCGTTAACAATATGGAGCCGCCGAGGTTCGGAAAGATGTATGCCAATTCTCTGAACAAAGAAGAGGCGAAGCTCGAGATCAGGTACAACGAACTCCTCGACAAAGTAGATGATCTTGTAAGGCTCAGATTCCCGGAGATCGTTCCTCAGAACGAATGAATGCAGTCCGGCGTAAGTCACGCCGGCTGCCTTCCTTAAACAATTTACATATTATATCTTCTTATAATAATAAGAAAGGAAGAATACAGTATTGTTTCTGCTTTTCCGTATCGGTTTCCGATTTGTTCCGCGGTAAAAGGCTCCGCCTGTTCGGAATGATTTGTAATTTTCGAGAATGATGATGGCGTGGGGGGCGAGATTCGAACTCGCGGGTCCGATTGGACATTAGATTAGCAGTCTAACGCCTTACCAGGCTGGGCCACCCCCACAAGGTAAACCACGGTAAGTTGTCCTCATATTAAACACTCACGAAAGGTTCGGAATACGGCCGGATCCGCGGAAGGATGTGTGCGGATGATCCGCCGGACACTGCAGATGTCGGCTGTGACGGCGGTTTTGCCGAAAAAGAATGATTTCTGAGGAATTTCGAATGAAATTTTTGGAAATCGGCTACTAGAAAATTTTACGGACAGATAAGTATAAGTAGAGAAGCGCATAACGGGGTAATGCGCGGTGCGAGGCACCGAGCAGACGAGTAATCTCGGCGGGTATGATGGCCCAAAACCATTATATACTCCTTCGATATACTCGGAAATGCGCGGCTGAGACCGAGTGTCTCGGGCTGCAAAGATGGAGAATCAAGATCTCCGCCGGAATCACGGCGTGTTCTCTTGTATTCTGACGTTCGATGCTACGAATGTTCCGTTAGACGGAGCATCGTAATGAGTGTGCCGTTTAGCGGGACAATAGGTGAAACGTGGTAAACTGCCAGTTTCAATTTCATCCATCATAAATGACGTTTGAATAGTCAATATTGATTTGACTCCGGTTGATCCTGCCGGCGGCCACCGCTATAGGAATTCGATTAAGA
>CAVFUJ010000095.1:0-4254 GCA_963625795.1 Anaerovoracaceae bacterium | reverse complement strand
GTTACCGAGAATGTATCGTCGGTGACTGTTCCGTCGATGCTGCATGCGGTGCTGACTTTGGTGTCAATGCCGTCACCTTTGACTTCAAACGTGAAATCACCGTTTTCGGTGAACTCGATCTTTGTCTCTTTGTTCAGTGCGATTGTATCGTCATCCGCGAGCTGCAGGCCGCTGATTTTCGAATCGACATCGTATGTGCATGTCATGGTGATGCCGTTCGACTTGACGCTGATGCTGCCCTTTGCGGTTCCGCTGATTTTGCCTGCGGCAGGTTCGTAACCCATGTCGACATCGGCTTTGATGTCGCTGAATACAATCTCGCTGCTCTTGTATGTAACCGTAACGGATTTGATATCCGCATCGAGTTTGATTTCGAGAGGATACTCGAAAATCTTCTTTATGTCGAACTTGCTGATGTCGGTAATGCTGTTTTTTGCAATGGCGGCGTCAATGCTGAACAGGTTTCCGCTGCCTTCAATCTTGATATTATCAATTTCAAGTGTACCGTCGAGGTCGACGGCAATCTTCGCGCCGTATGTCTGTACATCTACTTCCGCAGAGGATTCGTATGTTCCGTTGAGTGTGACTGTCACATCTTTATCCAATACGTATCCTTCTGCATCTTCGGCGAATTTGATGATTGAACCTTCTTTCATCTCGATGATTGTGCCTGCACCTTCGAGAGCGAGTATTTCGCTGAGAAGGACATATCCTCCTTCTTCGACGACGAATTTACCGTTTTCCGTAAATTTGTAGCTGGTTCCGACGAGATCCAATTTTTCTCCGTCACCGATTGTTTTCACTTCGCTGACAGTCTGAGTTTCGCCGATTTCGGTGAGAAGGATTCTCTTTACTGACGAAGATATGTGTATGAACATACCGCTCTCGGTGATGAAATCCGACGCACTACTGTCGAAAATCTTCTCGAAATCGAAGTCTGTTCCGCCGTATTTCTGGAGAAGATCTTTGATTCCGCTGTCTCCGATTATTTCTTCGAGGTCATCCAGGCTGATTTCTCCGCCTGAAAGGGTCTTACCGTCTGTAACGTCTTCCGCGGAGACGTTGCCGTCGGTGGCGAACACGGGTGTGAACGCCATGCACAGCATCATCGCCGCTGCGATGACTGCAGACAGCATGGTGAATTTTTTCGAATTCATTGCATTCCTCCATTGATAAATATCAATATAGAGAACTTATCAAGAAGGATGGTTAAAAGGTTTGTCGCACTGCTGGATACACTATCGGAAACAATTGAGTATTATTTCAGTTTCTCAATCTCTTTCCTCAGTTCGGCAATCTCTTTTTTGAGTGAATCGATCTCATCTTTGACGGGGTCGGGAAGGTCTCCGTGATCCAACTCATTCCTGATGCTGACACCTTTGTGCTTGACGATTTCTCCGGGTACTCCGACAACTGTCGAATCATCGGGTATGTCCTTCAGAACAACGGAACCTGCACCGATACGCACATTGTTTCCTATCGTTATATTTCCGAGAACAATCGCACCTGTACCGATCACCACATTGTTTCCGATTGTGGGGTGTCTCTTTCCCTTGCTGGTGGATACTCCGCCGAGAGTGACACCCTGATAAATCATCACATGGTCTCCGATTTCCGCGGTCTCTCCGATAACGATACCTGTCGCATGATCGATGAAGAAACTGCTTCCGATTGTCGCTCCGGGATGGATGTCCGCACCGCATTTGCTGTGACATTCGTAGTTGATTGCAAGAGCTTCATCCTTCTTACCCTGTAACCAGAGTTCGTGGGATTCTCTGTACATTGAGACTACGTGCAGACCCATATGGAATTTCTTCGCTTCTTCGGCATCGGTGACCGACGGGTCGCATTCCATCACTGCAGCCAAATCGTCATCGCGTATCTTCATATCCATCGACTCAGTCAAAGATTCCGGTGCTTAAATATCTGTCACCTACATCGGGAAGAATCGCCAATATCTTCTTTCCGTGTTCTTTCGATGCGATTTCAAGCGCAGCGTATACCGCAGCACCGGAAGATATTCCCGCAAGGATTCCTTCCTCTCTCGCAAGTTTTCTTGTTGTCTCGATTGCATCGTCTCCTTTCACGGTGACGACTTTCTCGATGTATTCTTTATCGTAATTTCCGGGAATGAAATTCGCTCCGATTCCCTGAATCCTGTGTGCTCCCGTTTTTCCTTCGGTGATAAGAGGACTTTCCGCAGGTTCTACGCCTATTACTTTGGCTTTCGATGAATATAAGCGGAGTCCTTTTCCGATACCCGTTGCGGTTCCTCCCGTTCCGATTCCCGCGACAACGTAATCCACATCGGGAAGATCCTCAAGAATCTCTTTCGCCGTACCCGTAATGTGTGCCTGAGGGTTTGCGGGGTTGTCGAACTGTCCCGCAATGATTCCGTTTCTTTCTTTTGCGATTTCTTCCGCTTTGGAAACGGCACCTGCCATTCCTTCTTTCCCGGGAGTGAGAATAACTTCCGCACCGTAGGCTTTCATGAGAGAAATCCTCTCTTTACTCATGGTGTCAGGCATAATGATTACGGCTTTGTATCCGCGGACCGCACACACCATGCACAATCCTATTCCGGTGTTACCGGAAGTGGGTTCGATAACGGTTCCTCCCTCCTTCAGCTTACCTTCGGCGACCGCGTCGTCGATCATTGACAGAGCGGCCCTGTCTTTAACGGAACCTGCGGGATTCTTCCCTTCGATTTTAACATAAACTTTCGAATCAAAACCGGAAGCCATCTTATTGAGTCTCACAACAGGAGTGTTCCCGATGGAACCGAGGATATCGTCGAACAACATGTTCTGTTCCAATGTCTAACTATTATAAGATAATGTCAGAGAATAAACCGGGAATCGGTAAAGGGGTTTTGTCGGAAATGGTTTGGTATGTCGGGGCTCAGGACATCAGACTTGCCGATCTGAGCTCTGCGGCGATCTTCTGAACCGCACGTACGACGTCCTCGGGGACCTTCGCACCGGTACAGACCATCTTACCGGAGCCGAACAGGAGGACAACGACCTTGGGTGAGTCAAGCCTGTAGACAAGACCCGGGAACTGCTCGGGTTCGTATTCCACCTTCTCCAATCCGAGGGTGATGGCCACCGTGTTGAGATTGATCTCCTGTTCCAGGTCGGATGATGCGACGATGTTCTGGACTTCTATCTTGGGGTCGATGGCGATTTCGATTTTCGCCTTTTTGAGGTCTTCTTTGACCTTTCCGATAGCTACCTTGACGTCATCCAGGCTCTTTGCGCCGGTACAGACGACCTTACCGCTTCTGAAAAGAAGTGTCGCGGTCTTAGGTTCTTTCAGCCTGTATACAAGTCCGGGGAACTGCTGAGGGTTGTACTCCGCACCGTCGAGTGCATCCTCGATCGCATTAAGGTCGAGTTCCTGTCCGAGGGATGTGGACGCTACAACATTCTCGATGTTCATTTTAGCCATCAATTCACCTGTTCCACCTTTATATATGGGGTATTTAAAAGGCTTTCCATTACGGCGCTGTTTCGGGTGAATATGACCTCAGCTAGTGTTAATATTTCGCAAAAACCGGTATGGAGTGGGAGGAGGGAGTTGAACCCCCATCTGAGGATCTGCAGTCCCCTGCATGGCCGCTGTGCTACTCCCACAGTGCGGTGTCCGGATTATTAAATCTTGATATAAAAAGGCATTGGGTGTGTGAAAAACCCCTCCGACGGCCGTTCCGGCCGTCGGACACAGTCATTTCTTATTTTCAACAAGATAACGGCCTTTATTCATGGCACGGTAGCCTTCTTCGGCTCTTCCGATTTTACAGAGAAGTTCTCCGAGAGCGTACCATGAATCCGCATCATCGGGATTTTCCTCGAGATGTTTCTTAAGATGCGCAATCGCACCTTTCGTATTTCCGTCGGAAACCATACGTTTGCTGGCGGAACGCCCTCCTGTTTCTTCGTCGAGAACACGTAACATTTCGTTTCTCGCGTTTCTCATGAGAACATCCAAAGCATTCTCCGTAAGCCACGGATATCTTCCGGACATGATCCTTCTGAATTCCTTTACTTTGGATTCCACAGGCTCGCAGTCCGGCCCTGAAAATAAATTTCTCGGAACATTCACGGTCATGTTGCCGTGTCTTACAGTAATATGGTAATCTGTCATTTCTTACCGAAGACGATTAATGAGCCGTCGATACCCCTCTTGGATACGCCGAATTCACTCATTTTATCAATCTCATAGTTATTGAAAACAGGTCCGTCTCTGCAGACG
>CAVFUJ010000094.1:0-4256 GCA_963625795.1 Anaerovoracaceae bacterium | reverse complement strand
ATTCACCGGAAATCGATGAAGAAACGAAAGAAGATTTTAACAGGTATTATTCCGGAAAGAAAACCGTTGTGGACTCTATGGTTGCACTGAGTGATCTGTGTTCCATGTTGGAAAGCCATCACAAGTCAAAAGTTATAGTGTTAATCGACGAATATGACGGTACTGTCAACGACACGACAGATAAAGAACTCCGTCGCGAAATTGTAACATTTCTGGGGAATGTGCTCTCGCCGTTACTCAAGGACAATGACTCACTTCAGATGGGCATCGTCACAGGCATAATGCAGATTACCAAGGAGAATATCTTCAGCGGAACAAACAATCTTTCCGTAAATCACATCATGGACAGGCAGCATGATGAGATGTTCGGTTTCACAAATGAAGAAGTGAAACAGATCTGTGCGGATTACGGCCATCCCGAGAAATTTGAGGAAGCAAAAGAATGGTACGACGGATACCGTTTCGGAGATGCCGACATTTACAACCCGTGGAGTGTACTCAAGTATGTTGAGAAGGGTTTTGAAGCCGGCACTTATTGGGCAAACACCAGCAGTAATAACCTGATTTACGACTTCATTTCGAAGGCGAATAAAGAACTTTCAGACGATTTGCGTATTCTCGGTTCCGGCGGCACTGTAATAAGAGAAGTTTCTACAGAACTGACCTTTGACGACCTCAAAAACAGTAAAAATGTTTACTCCTTGATGGCAATTTCCGGGTACCTTAAAGCAATACCGAAACAGAAATACGATCCGTCGACACCCGAAGGACGGAAATGCATACTGTCAATACCGAACAGAGAACTGTTCTTTGTGTTCTCGAATCTGATTAACCGTGCGGCGTTCAGTGAGGAAGGAGATGAATCGAAACTTACGGATTTCACCGCTGCTGTCAAGACCAATGATACGGAAGCGATGGAAAGCAGACTGTATGAACTCATGGTGACGGCCGTCAGTTCCCGTGTTCTGAATGACGAACATTCGTATCAGGCATTTATCACAGGTATGCTGATGAGTCTCCGCGAGAACTATGATGTCAAAGCCGATTTCGAAAGCGGAAGAGGATACAATGACATTATGATGATCAGAAAGAAAGGTATCGGCCCCAATGTTGTCATGGAATTGAAGAAATCCAAAAATGACAGACAGCTCGAACATGATGCACAAGCAGCTCTTCAGCAGATTAAAGACAAAGATTACGCACACGGTCTCGAAGGTAAGATAATCATCTACGGAATCGCATTTTCCGACAAGAAACCGTTCATCGTTTCCGAAGAGCTTTGACTGTTACTTTTCCGCCCAATCCCTTTTCATCGGTTTGTCATCCGCCTGCGATAAACTGACAGCGTAAGATATTAACAATGATGACAATAACCGCTCCGATAAGATGACAGACGAACTGTTCAGAGACGATGCATATGTATCCGAGTTCGAAGCCGAGGTCACCGCCGTAGACGGCGAATACGTGACACTCGGAGGTACCGCTTTCTACCCCGGAGGGGGAGGACAGGTATGCGATACGGGTATCGTCGGAGGCGTGAAAGTCACCGAAGTCAGAGAAAAAGACGGAGAGATTGTGCACCGTATGCCCGGTCACGACCTCAAAGTCGGAGACAGAATTTGGTGCAGCGTCGACTGGGACAGACGTTACGATTTAATGAAAGGACACACGGCGGAGCATCTTCTCTTCAATTCTCTCAGCCGTCAGGACCCGGAACTGAATATCGTGAAGATTTTCATTTCGCCTGAATCGAAATATGTCATCGTGGACAGAGACATCTCATGGGAGAAGATTTCCGATGCTGTTCGCTTTGCGAATAAGGTGATTTCCGAAAATCATGCTGTCAGAAGAAGCATGATGAGCAGGGACGATCCCGATATTTCCAAAATACGCGTGAAGTTGGACCGTATCGAGGAAGATGAAATCAGTGTCGTGGAGATCGAAGATGTGGATATTGCGGCATGCTGCGGAATACATGTGATGGAAACCGGAGAGATAGGTGCCATTCTCGTCAGCAAGAAGACATCCGCAGGAAAAGACGGTGTTGAAATTCATTTCGAGACAGGAGATCGGGCTGTGGATGACGCAATGATGTTGGCTTCATCGTGTCTTTCGATTATCGATGATTTGGGAAGCAAACCGTCCGATATCATCAGGACTGTTTCCAACATGAAGCATGAGATCAGTCTTTACAAAAAAATGCTGAAAGAGTCTGTGTCATCTTCACTGAAGAATCTCAGTCCCGTGAAGATTGAAGATGTTGATGTTTACAGCGGAGTGTTCCCTACATCCGAACGTAACGTTCTCACCGAAGCAGCGGAATCGTTCAAAGCGAAAGGTTCCGTTTCCGTACTCATAGGTTCGGGAGAAAATCTCACCGTTATCGTCGCATCCGGAAACCCGAAAGTTGACTGTAAATCGATACTTTCCGAAACACTTCCTAAATTCGGAGGAAGGGGCGGAGGAAAGAAAGATTTCGCTCAGGGCGGCGTTACGGACACGTCCGCTGCGGATGAGTTACTCAAAGCACTGATGTCATCGGCGGAATCTTTTATCAAAGGATGAAAAGTGTTTAATTAAAGCTCACACATTGGTGGAATCATGTCCGGAATGAAAGGCATAAACCCGCGTCAGATGAAACAGGCAATGAAAAAGATGGGCATCACAAATGCTTCCATCGATGCCGTAGAAGTCATCATCAGGTGTCGTGACAAGGATATCGTAATCAGCAGTCCCGACGTCAATGCTATGACTATGCAGGGTTCGACAACCTATCAGATTTCCGGTGTTGTAACCGAGAGGGCACCCGGTGCAGTAAGTGAAGCTGAGAGTGCAATTCCCGAAGAGGATATCGAATTGGTTATCTCCCAGACAAACTGCGACCGTGAGAAAGCAATTGAAGCTCTCGAAGCGTGCGACGGACAGCCTGCGGAAGCGATCCTGAAAATCATGACGGAGTGATTGGGATGTGTCTCGCAGTTCCCGGTAAAATCGTTTCCATTTCCGATGATATCGCCGAGATTGATTTCGGCGGTGTGATGAAGAAAGCGAATGTCTCGATGGTTGAGGCGAAAGTAGGCGACTGGGCCGTTATCCATGCGGGATTCGCTATAGAAGTTATGGATGAAGACGACGCCCAGGAGACCATAAGGCTCTGGAACGACGTCCTCGACCACGACGGTGTAGAGTTTAAATGACGACTTCCTTAGGTTCGATTACGAACTTATGGTAGTTGTTATCCGTACCGAAGATTTCGGATTTTGTCACGACGTATTTCCTGCCGGTGACTCTGCTGAGTAACTCGCTGAAGAGTCCGTGGTGATATGCGGCAACCGCTGTTATTGTACAGGGATAGCTGTCGGTAGATCTGATGATGATTGTCAGCGGCATGAATGTGTAGATACACACTTCTCCGATTGCGTTCCTCTCGTAGAAGTCCTGTAACCACGTGATTACATCTTCCACTTTATTCACCTGAATCTTGGATGCGATATATTCTCCGAATTCGCGTCCGAGTCCTTCGGTAAGAGGAGAAACATCCAACCCGACTGCTTCGATTCTTGTGAGGAATCTTGTGAGTGTGTCTCTGTGGAAATCCTTGCTGTCCATCATTCTTCCGAAGAATGTTTCCGAATCTCCCTTGGAGAACTGTGTTACTTCTTTGGAGAATGCAAGCTTTCTCGATTTAAGCCTGAAAATCTTCCTGCGGCTGTCGTTCTTGTCGAATTCGAATGAGATAAGTCCGCGGGATACCAACTGATCCATATGCACAGAGAGCGTAGACTGTGCCTTACCTGTCATATCGGCTACCTCGCTCATGGAGAGAGGTGCCTTTGAGAGTTCGTTGAGAATGCTTATGTGGAGGAGGTCTGAGACCTGTACAATACTGCTCATTTCACCCTCATCCGTAAGATAGAGTTCGAAAGCACCTGTGTCTGCCTTCTTCGTCCTTGCCATAGTTCCGTTAATCCGCTAGATAATATTAATAATTACGTGCTATGTTCAATTCGAAACAAACCGATTATCGGTTAGATTGTTTCGTTTTTTACGAAATGTGCTGTTTCGCACTGAAATCCGAGAGGATTTCGGGAACGGAAATATCGTCCGTAAAGAGAGAAGATCCTTCGGTGTGCGGGGCGTTCCGCCCCGCACGAGATTTCTGGTAAAAGAATAAGCGTTATATAGGAAGTAAGTATGCAGAGTTTCGGTACGACGGCCATAGCGGCGGAGTAACACCCGGTCCCATTCCGAACCCG
>CAVFUJ010000093.1:0-4284 GCA_963625795.1 Anaerovoracaceae bacterium | reverse complement strand
ATATTTTCTTCCTGTAGACCAATTGGTAAACGAAGACAATACGCGGTATTCGTCCGCATCCATGACGATTTCCCTGACATTCGGACGTCCTTTCATCTCGGAATACGTTCCGGCGAATACTTTGATGTGGTGATCTTTCACTTCGATTACTTTTGTACAGACTGTATCCAAAAAGTATCTGTCGTGTGTTACCGTAATCAACGTTCCCGTGTACTCGTTCAATGCAGCCTCCACGGCGTGTCTTGCGGGAATATCGAGATAATTTGTCGGCTCATCAAGAATGAGGAGATTTGTTTCTTCCAACAGTATCAGAGATAACGCAACTCTTGCACGTTCTCCCCCGGAAAGTGTTTTCATAGGTCTGTCAACACGGTCTCCGACCAGCAGCATTCTCCCTAAGATCGATCTTGCTTCGCCGCGTCTTTCCTTACCGATGACTTTGAGAATCTGTTCCTCTGCGGTTAATTCCAAATCGAGCATTTCCTGATTCTGCGCATAGTAACCGATTTTTGCACCCGGGGCTACCCATAATTCTCCTCTGTACGGTATTTTTTCAAGCAATGCCTTGATAAGCGTACTTTTACCCTGACCGTTTGAGCCGAAGATACCGATTCTTTCGCCTTTCTGTATATCCAAATCGATATTCTCAAGGATTGTTTTTCCTCCGAGTTCCACGGATAATCCTTTGGCGGTGATTACGTTCTTCCCGGATTTGTGGGCTGTCTGGATTCTTACCGTAATCTCTCTTGTTTCTTCGGGTTTTTCTTTCTCTTCGATTTTATCGATCATTTTCTGCCTTGTTTTATGCAAAGCCATAAACCATTGGTCTTTGTGTAATTCGTCGGCAATTTTCTGCTGGACTTTCTTCTGTATGGTGTAGTTTCTGTACTCTTTTTCCATACGTTCCATGTCCAGCTGTTTTTTCATGATGAAATCGGAATAGTTTCCTTTGTATTCCCTTGTTTTACGGTTGGATATTTCGGTGACTCTTGTTACCACTTTATCTAAAAAATATCTGTCATGACTTACGACCAATACGGAGCAGTGGGAATCGAGAATGAAATCTTCGAGAGATTCCACTGTTTCTATATCCAAATGGGATGTGGGTTCGTCCATGAAGATTATGTCGCAGCCTTCTGCCTGAATGTAAATACGGGAAAGCATGACTTTTGTTCTCTCTCCTCCGGAGAGTGAAGACATCTGACGGTCTGCGATATCCCAGGATAAACCGACTTTTCTGAGAGATTTTCTTTGGTTTTCTTCGTTTTCCAAATCCGCTCTCGATAATTCCTGTTCGAGTTCCGCGTATTCGGTTGTGAGAGAATTCCAGTCGATGTCTCCGCCGGATGCCATTAAATCGTCGATTTCCTGCATTCTCCTGCGTAAATGTTCTACATGACCGTACGGACGGCCCAATACCTCACGGACGGTTGCGGAAGAAGAATCCGCGAACTGTTCGAGATATCCGATACGGTGTGTGTTGCGGATGATTTCTCCGGTGTCGAATCTTTCCAAACCTAAGAGAATCTTCATGAAGGTACTCTTTCCAGCACCGTTGATACCTATCAGACCTACTGCATCGCCTTCATTCAACTGAAGATTGGCACAGTCGAGAATTCTGTGCTCTCCGAACGATTTTGAGATGGCTTCGGCCCTGAGAAGCATACCTCGACATACTGGTTCTGTGATAAATGCTATGTGGATATTGCAGACGGAGTAAGTGTCTGTTATTTTGTTAAGAGAAAGACCGATACGCCGTCTCCGACGGCGTATCGGTGTCGGAAAGATTCCTTTCCAAAAAAGATTTCATTCTTTCTTCGCGGCAGCGACGGATGCATCGACGTATTTCTGCCATACGGCTTCTAAATCAGGCCTCTGCATCGTCTCCATGACGTAGTCGGCGAACTGGTTGCCTGTGGCACCCGTGTCCCTTCCGGTCATGACGAGTTTCTTCTCAAACTGCGTACAGATGTCGAGAGCTTTGTTGAGTTTGTTTGCTTTCTCGATTTCTCCGATGTGCTCCATCATCATTGCTACCGCTTTAATCATCGAACACGGATCGGCGTACTGCGCACGGCCTTCGGTAACCATCCTGGGAGCGGATCCGTGGATTGCCTCGAACATTGCGTATCTCTTTCCGAGGTTGGCGGAACCGGCTGTTCCCACACCGCCCTGAATCTGTGCAGCCTCATCTGTAATGATGTCTCCGTACAGGTTGGGAAGAACGAACACTTTGAAGTTGCTCCTCCTTGCGGGGTCGATGAGTTTTGCTGTTGTAATGTCGATAAACCAGTCATCCCATTTGACTTCGGGATAGTCTTTTGCGACTTTTTCCGCGATTGAAAGGAATTTACCGTCGGTTGTCTTGATGATGTTGGCTTTTGTTACCAATGAGACGTAATTCTTTCCTGTCTTCTTGGCGTGTTCGAATCCCGCTCTGATGATTCTCTCGGTACCCTGTGTTGTTGCGACACAGAAGTCCATTGCGAGATCGTCGGTAACATTCACACCGTCGGAACCGAGTGCGTAGCTTCCTTCGGTGTTTTCTCTGTAGAAAATCCAATCGATTCCCAGTTCCGGAACGGAAACGGGTCTGACGTTTGCGAAAAGATCGAGCTGCTTCCTCATCGCTACGTTTGCCGACTCAATGTTAGGCCACGGGTCGCCCTTCTTGGGTGTTGTTGTCGGACCTTTGAGAATAACGTGACATTTCTTCAGTTCCTCAAGAGTATCGTCGGGAATGGCTTTCATTACTTCCACACGTCTCTCGATTGTGAGTCCGTCGATCTGTCTGATTTCTACTTTTCCTGCTTTAATCTTGTCTGCAAGGAGGAATTCCATGACTCTCTGTGCGGATGCGCAGATGTACGGACCGATTCCGTCACCGCCGCATACACCGATTATGAGCTTGTCTAACTTGGAGTAATCAATCCAGTCTCCCTCTCCTTTGAGAACATCGACTCTTTCGAGCTGTTTTCTGAGAAGTTCTCCGAATTTCTCCTGGGCCGCTTTGATGGCTTTCTCGTCGACCATTTTGATACCTATGCGACGGATGAATGAGATACTATTAAAGGAAAACGATGTCGCACGGAATACGTACGGAACAATCTTCTTCCGCAGTCGCGAACGCAGTGAGTGACGAGGATAATGAAGTGAACGAGTGATAACGAGTGAACGCCTTTCCCATTCGGGAGTTTTGAGTTATGACTTATGTAACTCATAAGCCGTAACCCTTCCCACGTGAACAGGAAGGGTCAGACGGCTCTGCCGTCTGACCCCCATCTCTTCCTGTAATAAAACCCATTTATACCTCGCGTATGATACAGCAGGCATGGAAGAAGAGGTCCGTCTGAACAAATTCATCGCCGATTCCGGAAAATGTTCGCGCCGTGAAGCGGACCGTCTGATTGCCGAAGGAAGAGTAACCGTCAACGGACGTACCGCCGAGACCGGAGAGAGGGTCACTTCCGAAGATATTATCACGGTGGACGGAGAAAAAATCATCCGCGATAACGAAACGATTCTCCTGATTTTCAACAAGCCTCCGGGCATTACATGTACCACCGCCGAAGACGACGATACAAACGTGATAAAATATCTGAACTATCCGAAGCGGATCTATCCGATCGGAAGGCTGGATAAGTATTCCGAGGGTCTGCTGCTGATGACCAACAGAGGGGAATTGGTCAACGGGATTATGAGGTCGAGGTACGGTCACGAGAAAGAATATATTGTAACCGTGGACAGAGTTGTTACCGATGATCTGCTGAGGAAACTAACGAACGGGATGCAGTTATCCGAAGATGAATATGCGAAGCCGTGTTTTGCGGAAAAGACCGCACGTAACAAATTCAGGATGATTATCACACAGGGACTGAACAGACAGATCAGAAGGATGTGCGAGAAGGCAGGGTGCCGTGTGACCAAGCTGAAGCGTGTGAGAATTGTCGATATTGAGTTGGGGGATCTGCCTGTCGGGGAGTACAGGAAGGCGACGAAGAGGGAATTGGAGAGTGTGATGAAGAGGGTTGGGGAGTAGACTATTGATAAAATCACAGCGAATTGCTACCCTACCTTTGTATGAATCTTCTACCTCACTGTTTTCAGATGGAGTCGTCCAATTTGAGAACGTTATTATAATAACACATTACGCCAGCTGTCAAACTTGAATCAAAGTAACGCCTCTGCAAAGGTTTTTTTATACCTGCACTGACTGTGATGAAAAATAGGCAGAAACCTAATTTTTTAGGATTGCACGACCATATCAATCCACCTGGCATAACC
>CAVFUJ010000092.1:0-4351 GCA_963625795.1 Anaerovoracaceae bacterium | reverse complement strand
AAATCATACGCCTCAGGCCCGTATTTCCTGACTATTTTCGGAACTCCGTGCCCTGTCTGCTCAACAATGTGACACTGAAGGAAAATCTTCATAAGTTCCTCGTTCACCGGGTGGGTCTTTCCGGAAAGAAAATCTTCTTTGGTCATTCCGTTCGGAATTGTTCCGTAAGAAATGATTTCCAGTCTGTCTTCATACCAATAAACCGCCGGAGGTATTCCGTCGACCCATTTGTTGTGAACCACAGCATTAATCCATGCTTCTCTGAAAGCATCCTCATCAAAGAGTTTCTTCTCCTGCCTTACCATTTTAGATGTGTCTACGTAAGTATCATTCAAAGCAAGACAGTAATCACTGACCTGATCGATTGCGTACAGGAGACATGTGAATCCGTATTCATTCCTCTTAAGATAATCCGATTTGTCCTTTCCTTTGAAGATAGCCACCTTGATAGAGTCTGTATTTTCATCGGCCATCAGATCCGCAATGAGATTGTATTTTCCATCAGGCGTTCTGAGATGGAAATTTTCCTCGAATTTTGCTTCATTGAAATGGACATTCCTTGCACCGAGGTAGGTTTTGAATTTGATGAACGTCAGTTCCGTCCTGTTGCACGGAATATCCGCCATTTTTCTTTCCGGAAGTGTTATTGTCTCGACAAATCTCTTTGCTATCTGTTCCGGCGTCATTCCCCTGGAAGAAGCGCCGATTCTTTCAAAACAACCTGCGCTGCTCATTCCGTATTTCTTGATATAGAAGAGTCTGTTTCCTTTCCTGACAGACAGTTTGATGATGCTTTTGCCGTCAATGACAGGTGTTTCGACGGTGACGAAATCTCTCGGATTCGGTTCTATCTGATCGGCAACGATATTGGAAACAAAAAGTGATAATTTTTCGATATCCGGAATTCCGGCAACGGTACCGTCATCTCTGACACCGACATAGATTGTTCCGTCGCATGTGTTGAGGAAAGCCACCGCCCCTTTGATAACAGCCCTGCTTTTCGGACTTACACTCAATTCGGTGTGTTGGTCTTCTTTGAAAATCATGATTCTCATCACTCAATTTCTTCCGTTTCGTCATATCGGCACTTTGGCTGTCAAACCCGAGATATGAATTCATTGTGAATATTCGATTATGAAGAAGGCAGATGCAAACAACATCTGCCTCTGCATGAGTCTGCCGTTTCATTGTTTCGGAAAGAAACATCACTGAAATGACGGACAGTGTTTCATCAATTCTTTTATCATTGTCGGTATGTCCGAATCCGAATCATTCAGTATCCCCATCAGAGCATCGATTGATCCTAATTTGTCTAACAATTTCCTGTATGTCTCCGGTTTTCCTCTTTCTCCTATCGGGATTCCCGCCGCCCTGAATATTTCATCAAGATTGGGATTTGTGGCTATAGGAAATATATTGTCACAGAAGTATGAGTCTCTGAACAAATCTTTCGATCTGAATGATTTGAGACTTCTTCCGTCTCCGTCAACATCTGCCAGAACAAATATCACAACCTCTTCCTTCTTCAGATTCTTAGGTTTAAGACCTGTTCTGTTTGCAACGGTTTTATAATATGTATTCAGCGACTTCATATCCCTGAATATCCCCGCGGACATGAAGTCTGCGGAACCGTGAAGCGATATTGTTTCCGAACCGCCCCCTATCATCACAGATATCACCCGGATACGAAGCCACATGCTGATATAATCGCACAGAACATTCTCACATTTACCGTGATTTACAGCGAAGAAGACAGTCTTCATCAGTCTTCCCTTCCAGTCTTCAGAATGTCTGTTATTCCGAGATCGGCGATGAAAGGTATTCCCATGAGGTCTCCTTCGTAATACTTGTGGCGGATGCTGTTGTTTTTTCTGATACGTTCGATAGAGGAAACACAGCGGATTTTCTTGTATCCGTTCCTGTCGATACCGATGATGAACACATTCTCCGGTGAAAGTATGTTCATCAGACAGGTGTTATGTGTCGTAACTATCAGCTGTCCGGTTATTTCCGGAATTATCTGTTCCATCATCCCGGTTATGAGAAGATCGTGAATTCCCGTATCCATCTCATCGATAAACACCGTTTTACCGTCAACACACGACAGCAGCGGACCCAGCAGATACATAATCTTCGAAGTTCCCGTCGATTCCAACCTTGCAGGTATTTCACGGACCTCGCCGGCAATCATCTTGCGGAAATACAGTTCATAACCGATTTTACCGCCGTCTTCTTTTCTTTGGAAGAATGCACCCCTTATGTCGGAGTACAGTCTGGAGAAAAACATCGAGATTTTCGATTCCATCACATCCAGATTTCTCTCCTGTTCCGAAGAAACGGTTCCCGAAGGAAGTGTGATACTTCCTTTGCGGATTTTCGTGAATGAGGTTGTTTCGACTGTAATATTGTCCAACTCCTTCAGGAAATCGAGGAGACGGGGGTGAAGACTCTCCTCCATGAAATCATCATTACTTTCACGACGGTCCTGGTTTATTATCGAAATTAACGAACGGTGCCCCCAATATTGGGAGATTTCACTGCGGATTCTGCCCATGAAAGTTCTGCCTTTAATCAATCCTTTTCTGAGAATCGGTTCTTCTCCGGAGTTTAATGTGAATATGTTTCCTGTTTTGGAACTGATGACGGAATCCAATTTTTCACTGACAATTGTACCTGAGCCGTCGTATTCTATTGTGTATGCGGTGTTGATGCCGTTTACGGAGAAACTGAATGAAAGTTTCATGTTGCCGTCGGAACCGATCATACGGAATTGACGGGCCAATTCCGTTTCGTCATCTGAAGATATTTTCTTCTGTTCGCTGTCTTTCGGTACCGTTTTGATATTTCCGGATGACGCCATCAGGAAAAACACGGCGTTGATCAGATTGCTCTTACCCGATCCGTTCTCACCGTAGATGAATGCGTTGTTTTTGATGGCACTGCCCTTTCCGCTGAAATCCAATTCGATATGATCGAACGACTGGAAATTATCCAATGTCATTGAGCGAAGCATAGTATTGTGATTGTAAACAGATTATAAAAATCTATTTACAGAGAATTTCGGTACATTTTATACCATTTTTCGGTATAATTTGGATTGTAAATCGATATTTTGATTGATCGGTATTCTGTTTTTCCTATGATGATGAGATACAGCGATCCATTCGTAAAACCGCCGGTGAAGCGTCTCACTTCGAGAGGCCTCCGATGGGCAAAAAGCTCCCGCTGTGATGTAAAAATTATCAGAAAATCCATGGCGGACGAGGGGGGATTCGAACCCCCGGCTTACAGCTTAGGAGGCTGTCGCCATATCCAAGCTAGGCCACTCGTCCGTGAATTCAGTGTATAAGAGGGTTAGATAAAAAGGTTTGGAGAAGGGGAGTGAAATCACTCCTCTGCTTTCTCTTTCTTCGCTGCAGACTTCTTCTTTTTCTTGTCTTCAGCTTCCGCCGCGGGCTGTTTGGACCAGACCTCGACGAGCTTGACAGTGTCGACACCGAAGGCTTCCCTCATCTGGGAAACGATCTTGAATTTGATCATGGGCCATTCCTGGCTGAATTTGACAAGATCCGAAAGAATGACTGAAACCTCATTGTCGCCGAATTCGAATGCGAATCCGTCGGATGTTCCGAATGCCATCTCAACGATTGCTTTTGCTTTCTCTTCGTTGTCTTTGATAACTTCTGTTACGGTGAACTCGTATCTGAGGTCTTTGCCTGCGAGGGGGTTGTTGAAATCGACCTTTACACGTCCTGCGCCTGCGGACATGATGACTCCTGTCCTGTTTCCGAGCTTAACTTCGAGTCCGGGGTAGGGGTTGATTTCCATCTTGTAGAATTCCCTGATGGGGTAAACTTCAACGAGCTTGGGGTCCCTTGCGCCTGCTGCGTCTTTGGATTCGATTTCAATGTCGACTTCTTTACCGACGGATGCGTTTGCGATTGCTTCGTCGAGTGCTTTGAAGAGCCTTCCGGATCCTACGATGTAGGCCATGGGGGCGTACTTGTATTTCTCGTTGTAGAAGCCTGCTTCTTTTGCTTTGGCTTCGGATGTTGTGTCGTAGAGTCTGTCGATGTCTGCGATGTATGCGTTGTAATCAATGCGGACGATGTCGCCTTTGTTGAATGCCATTATTCTCACCTCACACAGCCTGTCCGCTGTGTTCGGGCGGGAGTATTCTGCATAATGATATAAACATTTGTTTTTTGGGATTATTATATATAATTTTTACCGTAGGCTGAGGGAAAATATTATAAACAGATTGTACAGAGGCATAATTTCTTAAAGAAAAGGTCAACTGTTTTAGAAAGTGAATAACTTTACAGAAAGAGAATAGAGTTCATTGTAGATA
>CAVFUJ010000091.1:0-4393 GCA_963625795.1 Anaerovoracaceae bacterium | reverse complement strand
GTAATAATCATTTTCCCCGTACCTATCGGAAGGAAATTATCACATAAAGTGAAAAATAACGTAAAGAAACAGACCTTATATACAATTCAGCGGATAGCGACTGCAATGAGACAGAAACGCATATTGGCGATTCATGACATATCCTGTTTCGGCAGATGCTCGCTTACGGTTGCTCTGCCGATAATATCGGCTGCAGGCATTGAATGTACCGTTATTCCCACGGCAGTACTTTCTACGCACACCGGAGGTTTTACGGGATACACGTACCGCGACCTTACGGAAGACATTGTTCCTATCGTAGATCACTGGAAAACATTGGATCTCAAATTCGATGCAATCTACACAGGATTCTTAGGTTCATTTGAGCAGATCGATATCGTATGCGATACATTCGACAGAATCGACGGAATAAGGATTGTGGATCCCGTCATGGCAGACGGAGGAAAACTGTATCCCGTATTCGACAGTTCGTTCCCCGCCGGTATGCGCAGACTGTGTGAAAAAGCGGATGTTATCATGCCCAATATCACCGAAGCGACACTCATGCTCGGTGAAGAATACAAAGAAGGACCGTACACTCACGAATATATCGACAGTCTTATGAAGAGACTCTCCGCAATCGGAAACTGCAGTGTTGTCCTTACGGGAGTGTACTTCGACGATGTCAAATTGGGAGCGGCAACATACGATCCTAAAACCGGTGATACTTCATTCTACTTCTCGGACAGAATTCCGGGATACTACCACGGTACGGGAGATGTCTTCGGTTCCGCATTCACTGCGGCATACATGAACGGACGTTCTCTTGCGGATTCAATGAGAATCGCCGTCGATTACACAGTGGGAAGCATCAAGAGAACATATTCCGCAAAGACGGACGTAAGATTCGGTGTGAACTTCGAACAGGGAATTCCACAGCTCATCAGAGACATTTCCGCCGTAGATGAGACAGCCGACACGGTTTCCGCTTTGGCATCCGAAATTTGGTATGAATGCTACAAAGACGTTCTTACCAAAGAGCAGATAGACTACATGCTCAACACCTACCACTCCAACGCAATGATCAGAAAGGAGATGGATGAGGGCTACAAATTCGTCATAATCAAAGATAAAGACACTCCTGTCGGCTACACTTCGTTTGTTAATGAGGGCGACCGCCTGTATATCAGCAAGATCTATCTTCTCAAATCCTACCGCGGCAACGGCTACGGAAGAAAGATTATGGAAATTGCAGACTCCTATGCCAGAGACAACAACCTCGATACGGAATATCTCAGAGTCAACAAGGGAAATCCCACTGTGGATTTCTACAAAAAAATGGGATTCACAATCGCCGACGAATGCAAATCGGACATCGGCAACGGATACTTCATGGACGATTACGTCATGGAGAGGAAGATCTGATGTTTATCCCGACGACCCGGGAAGATATGAGGAGACTCGGATGGACGTCGCTCGATGTCATCATCGTATCGGGCGATACGTACATCGACTCCTCATACAACGGGGCCGCCGTAATAGGTCACTGGCTCATTGAGAACGGGTTCAAAGTCGGGATTATTTCACAGCCTTCGATTGATTCCGATGAAGACATAGGAAGACTCGGAGAACCGGAGTTATTCTGGTCGGTTACCGCGGGTTGCGTAGACTCGATGGTAGCCAACTACACTCCGACCCTTAAATTCCGTAAGGATGATGATTTCACACCCGGAGGTCTGAACAACAGACGTCCCGACAGAGCCTGTATTGCGTATACGAATCTCATCAAAAAGTATCACAAAGGCAAACCGATTGTGCTCGGAGGCGTGGAAGCAAGTCTGAGGCGCTTCGTGCACTACGATTTCTGGTCCGATAAATTAAGAAGATCCATCCTTCCGGATGCAAAAGCGGACATCGTAACCTACGGCATGGCGGAATTGTCAAATCTCCGTCTGGCACAGTGTCTCAGAGACGGTAAGGACTGGAAAGAAATCCGCGGAATATGCTATATGTCCGACAAAGTACCGGAAGGATATGCCGTAACACCGAGTTACGAAGAATGTACAGAATCCAAAGACGCATTCATTTCCGCATTCAGAATATTCTATCACAACAACGATCCGATTACCGCGAAAGGCATAGCGCAGAAACACGGAAACCGTTTCCTGATACAGAATCCTCCCTCGGAAACGTTATCTCCGGAGGAATTGGACCGTATCTACGAAATGGATTTCGAGAATGCCGTTCACCCGTTCTATCTGAAGAACGGTCCCGTAAAAGCAATGGAGACAATCAAAAACTCAGTCACAGTGCTCAGAGGATGTTACGGAGAATGTAATTTCTGTGCAATCGCAATGATGCAGGGAAGAACCGTAACATCGAGAAGCGAAGAATCCATTCTCAGAGAAGTAAAGAAAATGGCTTCGAAAAATGGATTCAACGGCCACATCAACGATGTAGGAGGCCCTACAGCCAATATGTACGGTATCGACTGCCCCAAGAAACACAAAATCGGGGCATGTCAGAACAAAAGATGTCTTTATCCGAAACCGTGCAGAGAGTTACCGATCGATCACACAAGATATCAATCGCTACTCGGTAAAATCAGAGATGTACCGGGCGTAAAGAAAGTATCAATCGCATCCGGAATCAGATACGATATGATTGTCGCCGACAGAGAACACGGTGATGATTTCCTCATGGATGTGTGTAAATACCATATCTCCGGCCAAATGAAAGTCGCACCCGAACATGTCTGCGACAGCGTACTGAAACAGATGGGAAAACCCGGAAGAGATGTTCTTCTGGAATTCAGAAACAGATTCTGCAGGATTGAAGAAGAACTGAAAAACGATCAGTTCCTGACATACTACCTCATAGCGGCCCATCCCGGCTGTACAGATGAAAATATGAGGGAATTATCTTCATTCTGCAGAGACCGTCTGAAAACGAATCCGGAACAGATTCAGATATTCACTCCGACTCCTTCTACAATCTCCACTCTGATGTACTACACAGGAAAAGAATGGGGTACTGCGAACAATATAAAAGTCGAGTATTCCATGCAAGGTAAGCAGAGGCAGAAGGAAATTGTACTGAATCCTCCGCGTCGCAGAAGGTAATAACATGGCATACAAAGACATCGAAGAACTGAAAGCCAAAGCAAAAGAAGGCGATCTGCAGGCACAGGTGGAATTGGGAGTCTCATACCTCTACGGTTACGGAGTCGGTATCGATTACGTTGAGGCATTCATCTACCTTCAGGATGCTGCAATCAAAAACGACGGAGAAGCACAGCTCCATCTGGGAAAAATGTACGAGAACGGCTGGGGGATCAAGGAAGATCCCTGGACTGCGTACAGCCTTTACAGACGTTCGTACAAAGTACATACCCAGGGTTCGAGAAAAGCGTTATCCGATATAATCGATAAACTTGCGGATTCAATTCCGGTTACGGGACGTCTTACAATCTCAAATGATTTTACAATAACCGCGTGCTGCGAAAAACTCCGCGAGTACATCAGAATGGGAAGAATCGTTCCGTTCGAGGATGAGGATGAATCCAACCTCTATATCTCGAACACAAACAGAACAACAAAACTCAATGAATGTCCCTTCTGCGGGGAATGCGTGGAACACAGATAAGCCACATCATCCCCCGCAAAAAGGGGTTTTTTCTTAACTCCTCACGGGAGGAGTCTCGACATATCTCTGGGGAAGAGAATACCTTCTCTTACGTTGGGAAGGTCCAACATCTTCGTGATGAGCCTGTCGACACCGATTCCCCATCCGCCGTGCGGAGGCATACCGTATTTGAATGCGTCCGTGTAGAATGTGAAGTCATCGGGATTGAGACCCAATTTGACCATCCTTGCGGTGAGTTTGTCGAATCTGTGCTCCCTCTGTCCTCCGGAAGAGATTTCCTGACCTTTGTAGTCGAGATCGAATGAGTATGAATATGAAGTTCCGTCTTTCTCCATGATATAGAACGGCTTGGCGGCTTCGGGGTACTCTGCGATGAAGTAGAGATCCTTTCCTTTGCCTGCCATGTACCCTCCGACGATTTTCTCACCCTCGGTACCGAGATCGTCACCGTCTTTCAGGCCGAGACCTGCATCGTTGACAATCTTGAGGCACTCTTCGTATGTGAGAATGGGGTAAGGCGTAGGCTGAATGTTGATATCTTTTCCGAGAATCTCGAGCTGTCTCTTTCCGCGCTCTTTCAATCCTTTGAGCACATAATCGATAACAGTCTCAATCATGCGCATGACTTCTTCCTGATTCTCAATCCATGCAAACTCGCCGTCGAATGAGATGAATTCGGTAACATGACGGTTGGTGTTTGATTTCTCCGCACGGAACGCAGGACCCAATTCGAATACTCTGTCGAGTCCTGTCGACATCAGCATCTGTT
>CAVFUJ010000090.1:962-4409 GCA_963625795.1 Anaerovoracaceae bacterium | reverse complement strand
ATCTTTACCTGAATCTTATGTACCGGATATACCGATTGCGATGTCCGCTGTAAGGATAATATCGTCAATTGCATATCTGCGGAATGATGTGGGCGGGAATATCATTCATCCTCCGGCTTCAGGACATCCGTCTCGGAGCGCCCGATGCGGTGAATTCGTTTTTCGGAATCGTCTCAATGCCCCAGGTGTATCTCTCGGCGATATTGATTGTAATATTCGCAGTACTGTGGTTCTCCGACAGGGATAGAGGAGAATTTATGCTGTTCACGTTCCTTTCCGCAATCTGCGTTTCCAACATCATGAAGGTAACGGTAAAACAGCCGAGACCGTGGATTTTGGATTCCTCCGTGGAACCCGACGGAGGTGCGATGAAGCACACAAACGGTTATTCTCTTCCGAGCGGACATACGGTTGCGTCGGTTGCGGGATACGGGTCGCTGTTACGTTACGTCGGTATTCTCTGGAGAATTGTGATAATCGTCTTTGTATTTCTTGTGATATTTTCAAGAATGTATCTCGGAGTCCACACTCCGTTGGATATTATCGTCGGAATTGCAACAGGAATTGCGATGATTGCCGTCAACATCTTTCTGATGAAATTTTCAGCAAAAGACGGACATCATTTCACAGCCGTACGTCTGATATATGCTGCAATCGCAGTTGCGGCATTGATTATTATTTCAGTCACAGACACACTGACCGTAAACCAATCTGTCGTAATCGGTTCGCTTATCGGAGCATCTTTCGGTTCTGTATCGGAACATAAATTTGTGAACTATACAGTAAGAGAATTCACCGTCGGAAAACTGTGCATCTGTCTTCTTTCTCTCATTCCCATTGCCGCAATATTCGCCGCAGGTTATTCTTTCGGAACCGTATCTGCATTATTCTCCGCAGCAATCGCTATGCTGACTGCCGTATCCGGCGTACCTTATATGCTGAAGTTTTTCAGTAAATAAGAAACGCAGTCACACGCCCTTTGTGTCCTTTATCACGGCGATGCACTTCTCCAGTATCGCTTTCGCCGCTTCGGTGTCGAAGGCGTTTGTGAGTCCCGCCTCCTTAATAGCCGCGGAGTATCCGTAGATGTTCTGCTGGAACAGCAGGTTCAGATACTTCTCTTTCGCGGCATCGTAATCCTCCGTGGCTTCCACGAACAGCTCGATCGCTCCGACGGACGATGTGCAGTAGCTGACGTAATAGTTGGGAATCGTGAAGAGATTGGAGAAATCTATCCAGTAGTATTTTCCGCCGAACTCTATATCGAAATGAACGCCGAACTGATCCTGTATCGCCAGGAACCTGTCGCAGACCTGATCGGCCGTGAGCGAATCCGTGGCCGCCTCGGTCTCGTAGGCCCATAGTTCGAGTTCCGTCATCATCCATGATATGAATATGTTGTGCGACAACAAGTATAGGGCGTATGCACACATGGCATCGGACGAATCGTTCCCGTCGAGGCCGGATGTGCCGAACAATACTTCCAGCCCCTGGGAGTGAATCTCCATCACATCTATACATCCGGTCAGGTTCGGATTCAGACTGTCCGCGGATGCGTGGCCGAATTCATGAGTCAGAACGCGGAGTGCGTTATATTCCGACCCTTCTTCTTCGCTTCCCATATATATTACCGCACCTCCGCTGTAATACAATTTGCTGGTGTAGGATGTCCGGATTCTCCCGTCCTCGTCGCATATGTCTATCAGGTCGTATTCGACCATGTGGTCCAGCAGCCTCTCGAACTCGTCGCCCATCGAATCTATGAACGGTTCGGCTGCATCGATAATTTCGTTTCCTTCGAGCTCGTACGTCCAGGTGAGACGGGATGAGCTCATCGGACCGTCGGAGCCGAGCGCATTGATGGTCAACTTGAATATCTCTTTCGCCGGGGCGGCGAGGTCCGCGAGCGATTTCGCTTCGGCAGGGGTGTAGTCCCTTCCGGCAACCTCCCTGTAACAGTATTCGGCGTAATTCCCGTATCCGTTGAGGACGGCGATGTCGTTCCTGACCTCCACGAGGCCGACGTAAATCTCCGCGGCATCCTGATACCGCTCTTCGCGCAGCATCGCGGCGAGTTCCTCCTTCCGGGAATCCGAGAGAGTGTCGCTGCCGTAGATCGAATCAAGGGTCCATGTGCTTCCGCCGTACGTCATCTCGTAATCTCCGGTCATGAGAGATGTGTAATCGGCAAGGAGGGCAACCTCTCTCTGTGCGAGGTCCGTCTTCTTCTCCAGCGACGTACTGCCGGCGTTCCGGTATCTGTCGGGATTTATGTCGCATAGAGTCAGCGCTTTCTCGACCGTGTCGGCGCAGGGGCCGGACAGAGATTCTTTCACAACCGCTGCGTAGTCTCCGTAGGCGTGGTCGATAAAAACCGACCACGCTTCGTATTCGCCCCGGTATTCCGCGGGCTTCTCATAATAGTCGAGTTGGATCCATACGTACCATTCGTGTATCCTATCGTTCATATCATTCGATTCCCTGATGGCTGCCGCCATGGCGTCCGCATCGAGTGTCGGGTCGGTCAGGGACGAACGCAGAGTATCAATACCGGAGACGAAGGATTCCTCGGCGACGGAGGCGGGAGGGTAGGCGCGATTCTCTTCCTCAACGGGCCCCGGGAAAGTATGGGACTGACCGCTGTCTCTGTCGTCGTTCTGCGTCATCGGGTTCAGCACCAATGCGGCAGCTACGGCGAAGACGATGATTATAGCAGGGATGATCAGCCCGGATCTCGAACTCATGGTATTATTATCTTCGGCGGAGATTATAATGGTGACTCCGTTTTCCTCCGCCGGACCTCCGGTGAATCCCGACGGAGGTGCGATGAAGCACACAAACGGTTATTTTCTTCCGAGCGGACATACGGTTGCGGGATACAGATCGCTGTTACGTATGCCGGTATTTTCCGGAAAAATATGACAATCATATTCGTATTTCTTGTGATGTCGTAAACCAATCCGCCGTAATCGGTTCGCTTATCGGAGTACCTTTAGGTTCTTTAGTGGAACTGCTGACTGCAATGTCCGATGTGCCGTATCTTCTGAAGATTTCAGTAAATAATAAGCGCAGTTATGCTTCCTCTCTCCCCATCAGCCAATCGATAAGATTGATTATTCTTATTCCGCCGTCGTTACCCAATCCGTCTTTATCCAAAGTCAGAATTGTTTTCATGTAACTGTCATCCACGGCTTTCAGCGGACGTATTTCTCTGGAATATGTTTCCTCCGCAACTACTGTCTGAGACACCTGATAGTATCTGACTTCGTCTTCCTTTATTGCGGTGAAATCTATCTCCTGATCGCGGTAACTTCCGACGAATACTCTGTAAC
Source organism: Anaerovoracaceae bacterium (assembly GCA_963625795.1). Taxonomy (GTDB): domain Archaea; phylum Thermoplasmatota; class Thermoplasmata; order Methanomassiliicoccales; family Methanomethylophilaceae; genus Methanarcanum. The sequence goes on along the minus strand of CAVFUJ010000090.1, from coordinate 1,077 downwards.
CTCTGCGGAGTAATTCGAAATAAACAATATTCTCCAACGGTGCACTGATATCGCGGAGTTCGTTTGCATTTACCAGAAGATTTCTCATTCCCGTGTCTGTGACGTAATATTTGCC
>CAVFUJ010000090.1:0-952 GCA_963625795.1 Anaerovoracaceae bacterium | reverse complement strand
TATCGTACCTTTCGGCATGATAGAACAGATGTGCTTCAAGCAAAGCATCGAGATATTTTCTTACGGTATCGTCGGACAGTTTCAGTTCCGCGGAAATTCTTTCGGCATTTGTGATTCTGCCCAAATTGGAGAACAGGAAACGGCATAACGCTTTCAGTTTTCTTGACTTTCCGGATACGTGTGCGATGACATCGTTCATCATCACCGTGTTATACACACCTTCGGTCTGTCTGCGGCATACATCGTTGCCTCTGTCGGGTTCGACTGACGGAAGAGGGCCGTAGCGGATGTACTGTCTCAGTCTTTCGTCTTCTTCGCCGCCGTTCAGTTCCATAAATTCTCTGAAAGACAGCGGAAGAATCTCGACTTCCATGTATCTGCCTGAAAGTTTGGTCGAGAGTTCGGATGAGAGCATTTTTGAATTGGATCCTGTGATGTATATGTCGCAGTCTCTGCGGGCTACAAGCATAGCGACAACACGTTCCCATTCTTCCACATCCTGGATTTCGTCGATGAATATGTAGTGGATTCCTTCATATTCAAGGCAGGGCTGAATCATGGCTTTTAAATCGTCTCTGCTGACTTCTTCTCCGAAAATATCAATGTCGACATAGCAGATGGATTCTTCCGGAATTCCTGTCGAACGGAGATATTCGAGGTGATGAAGCATTACGGTTGTCTTGCCTGTTCTGCGCATACCCGTCAGTACTTTTACGAGATCTGTTTTTCCGGCTGAATCTTTCAGGAGTTGCAGATAATCGCGTCTCTCTATCTCCATGACATTCGGAATAGTATGGAGGGATTTAATATTTCCCTATTTTTTTAGGGAAAATCTGTCGAAAGTGGAAAAATCCCTATTTTGTTAGGGAAAAATTCTCATCAATTGTAAAATCCCTAAATTTTTAGGGAAAATCTACTGAATGTGAAAAAATCCCTATTTTTTTAGGGATTT
>CAVFUJ010000089.1:0-4423 GCA_963625795.1 Anaerovoracaceae bacterium | reverse complement strand
TTAATACATACGACAAATTGATTTATTTATGACAAAAATGTATGAATTTACACACGTGTGATATTAAATCTACATATCATCGATTATTATAGTATGAAAATAAACCCTCTGCCGTCAGGCAGAGGGATAAAAATAAGAAAAAAGATTCAATCGTCAACGCGTTCGAAGCTGACTACATTTTCTTTAACTTCCTTAGCCATCTTCTTCGACATCATTCCGGTTTCCAACCAAGCAGCATTGATAATTCCGTTAGGCGCAAGACATGTCATCGTAACTTTTTCCAGATTCTCCGGAGAAAGAATCTTACTGTGCGGAATATCCGTAATATCTTCCGTCGTGAGCGTGTCTCCGAGACATTCCGCATAATACTTCACTTCCGGACAGTCCGTCGCTACATGTAACGATAAATTGCCGTCGTCTTTCATCTTCACCGTGATCTTATGCGTCTTCTTGCAGAAGTTCATCTTCACAACGACTGTTGCCATGATTGAAGAAAAATACTCAACATGTAGATAAACACTGTTAACATAAAATCCGAATGCATGATAAATCCTAAATCCGACAGTGATAATTCCTGAAATATGGCAATCAACTTCGATGACTATCCGTGCGAATTCTGCGGAAAGAAATCAACCAATGTGGTCTACGCCGCATTCGTATGCAGCGACCCCGAATGCATTGAAAAAGCGAGGATTGCGAGGGGAGGTCCCGGCGGACACATGAAAGCCAAAGCCGAAGGCAGACCCATCATCCCCGATGAATTGATGCAGTATGCAGAAAAGAAATAAGCCGTGCCTTTCAGGCACGGCAGTAAGTTTCATCCGTGCCTGAACACACGGCAGCCGGTGAAGACCATGGCCATACCGTGCTCGTTGGCAGCGTCGATGACCTCCTGATCTCTTATAGAACCTCCCGGCTGAATTATTGCGGTTACACCTGCTTTTGCAGCCTCATCTACACCGTCCCTGAACGGGAAGAACGCATCCGATGCCATAACGGAACCTTCCGTGGGTTCGTTTGCTTTCATTGAAGCAATTTTAGCTGAATCGACACGTGACATCTGTCCCGCTCCGATACCGATTGCACGTTCTCCTTTCACGTATACGACGCAGTTGGAAGTGACATGCTTCGCGAGCTTCCACGCAAAGAGCATGGCTTTTACTTCCTCTTCGGTGGGAGCGCGTTTTGTGATAACCTGAAGATTCTTCGGATCTATCGGAACGTCATCATCCGTCTGAACGAGATATCCGCCCTGAACCTTCTTGAGTTTCATTTCCCTTACTCTGTAGGCGGGACCTATGGGGGAATTGGTTCTCAGAAGACGGATGTTCTTCTTTTTCTCCAGTAACTCCAAAACTCCGGGTTCGTAATCCGGCGCGATAACAACTTCGACAAACTTCTCCGAGATGTCCTGTGCCGTCTTCATGTCGCAGTTTCTGTTGAGACAGATAACACAGCCGAACGCAGACAGAGGATCCACGGCGTAAGCCGTGGAGAATGCTTCGTAAATGTCATCTCCGGAAGCAAGACCGCAGGGATTGGTGTGTTTCATTACGACTGCGGTAGGTCTCTCGAAATCCATACAGATGTCCAATGCCTTGTCCATATCGAGGATGTTGTTGTATGAAAGTTCCTTTCCGTGAATCTTCTCCATCTTCGCAACGGTGTTTCCGGGCGTGAACGGATCTTTGTAGAAAGCAGCCTGCTGGTTCGGATTCTCTCCGTATCTGAGATCCTGTACCTTCTCCATCGGAACGGGATAGGATTCGGGGAACATGGTTCCGAACCTGTTGTTCATCTGCTGCGCAATCATTGCATCGTAGTTTGCGGTAACAACGAACGCCTCGGACATTAATCTTGATAATAACTCATCATCAAGAGAACCGTTTGCTTTCAGCTGTTCGAGAATGAGCGCATACTGTGTCGGAGATGTAACGGTAGCAACGGAATGGTAATTCTTCGCAGCCGCACGGATCATACTCGGACCGCCGATGTCGATGTTCTCGACGATCTCATCCAAAGTGGCATCCTCTTTCAGAACGGTCTTCTTGAACGGATAAAGATTTATGACAACCATATCGATTGTTTTGATTCCTTTGTCCTTGATAGCCTGCATGTGTGCAGGTAAGTCTCTCCTTGCAAGAATTCCCGCATGTACCTTCGGATGGAGTGTCTTCACACGTCCGTCCAGCATCTCGGGGAACCCCGTGACATCGGAAACTTCGGTGACATCCAATCCGTTCTCCCTGAGAAGTCTGTACGTACCGCCGGTGGATATCAGTTCGATACCCAATCCCGACAGTTCTTTGGCAAAATCTACGATCCCATCCTTGTCGGACACGCTTATGATTGCTCTCTTAACGACCGCCGTCATTATGGATTTCCTGCAATAGGATTGTATTGCATTTTATGTACCTGTGAAGGGTAGATAAAGCTTGGCACTCCGTAAAGTTAAATCATATACTTCGGAGCCGAAGATTCATTTCACTGCGTATAGTCCTACATCCGAGCAGGTGGACCAAAACACACGAACTTCGGTAAAACCGATATCTTTTAATAAGTCCGTGTAAGCGGATTCGGAGATGGGGAAATACACTGAATTTCTGTTGGAAATCATCTCGTCCGCTTCGTCTTCGGAGAGTCCGGAAGATATCATGTATTCTTTCCATTCTGCATCCGTAATATCTTGGTTTTCCGGATGCGTTACGTGTTCGGATACGACGAACAATCCTCCGCGTTTCAGCATTCTGTAACAGTTTTCGGTTGCCGTTTTTCTTTCTTCCGTGTTACGGCAGTAGTGGTGTGCGAAAATCGAGGTGACAACATCTAAAGTTTCATCGCCGAAATTGAGTTTATCAGTGGGATTGGTGACATACAGACATCTCCGCTCTCCGCGCATAGTCTGTTTTGCCGCTGCGGTATTTTCCGAAGAAGGGTCTGCCAATACAAATTGGGTGTTAGGGAATCTGTTTACGAATGTACGTGCGGAACCTCCGGAACCGCACCCTGTGTCCAACCATATTTTGGGATTGGAGACATATTCTCTGACAATATTCGGAACGGTCATTCTGAATTCCGCATAATTTACGATTCTCACGGACATCGCATATTCGAGATCTGTCGGCAATTCCTCACGACTCCCTGTATCCTTTATCTGAAATATCGATTTTAACGTTGCCTCCGGTCATGTCGTTAACCGCTTTGATGAAATCATCTGTATTATCGTCGGGAACATCGGAGATTATCGTTACATTTTCGGAGAATATCCTCTCGGGTTTTCCTATGAAGATGTCTTTGCAGACGGTGTCGAATCTTCCGTATGCGTCGTAACCGCATTCGATTGATATCCTGTTGCAGTGAACCATTTTTACGGTGCAGGCGAGACCGACTGCGCCTGCGGCGCAGTCGGTATAAGCCTGCACAAGACCTCCTGTCCCAAGCAACGTACCTCCGAAGTATCTCACCACAACAACCATAATGTCGTCGATACCGCTTCCCCGGATCACCTGCATCATCGGCCTTCCGGCCGTGCCGGAAGGCTCCCCGTTATCGGAAAATCTCCCGATATCGGAATAACGGGAAGCGTAGCAGTAATGTGTCGCATTCGAAAACTTCTCTTTCATGTATTCCAGATTAAGAGTAATATCTTCGGGAGAAGAACAGGGCATCGCACACGAGATAAACTCAGAACCTTTGATTGTGACCCTGTATTCGGAGATTCCTTTCACCGTGGTGTACGAATCTCTCATGAAAATCACAGCATACTGCCGAAGAACAATGCCGCAATACCGGCGATATATCCGAGAACCGCACCCAAAAGTATACCGGAAAGAACACTCTCGATTTTTCCGTTCCTGCCGAGTCCGCCTATGAAAAATATAGGGAAGAACAGGAATGAAAGGTAAAACTGCATGAAATACGTCAGGCAGAAAATCAGTACACCTGAGATCAGCATGGGTAAATACAGCCACTGCGGACCGTGTTCCGCTCTCTTATCGACGTAAATCACCTGTCTCTGACCGAATGACTTACCGCATTCGGGACAGAACTCGGCATCGTCGTCAAGATTGCGGCCGCAGCGGGTACAGAACTTCATCATTTCCGATAAAACAGGTTAATATATAAGGACATTATTGCGAGTTCTGAGCCGAGATAGCCAAGCCCGGTATGGCGGTGGTCTCGAAAACCACTGGCGCAAGCCTCGGGAGTTCGAATCTCTCTCTCGGCGCCATCTTTAATTCTCACACACTGCCGAAACAGTGAAATCTTTGTCGGAAATCCATTAAAATCGGCGAATTGTTAAATATCATACCGAAAATTGAATAATCATCCCGATAAGACCCGCAGGATAGGTCACTGCATGGTGGCCATTAACGCCTACGGGCAAAGGATACCTTATATTCTTTGTAAACAAATGTTAAAT
>CAVFUJ010000088.1:3121-4458 GCA_963625795.1 Anaerovoracaceae bacterium | reverse complement strand
TGCCGTATTTGTCCAGCAGTTCCGTCACGATCGGAAAGAGTTCCTTCATGTCGTGAATCATTTTGACGCCGGGCGGGGCCTCCTGGACCATGCCCGCTTTCGTCTTCTTGACGAAGATAACGTTCGTCACGAGGACGATATGCTCAGGCATGTCCGGGTAATAGCCTTCCATCATACGCTGGATGAAGGAAATGGCCGCGTGGGTCTTACCGCCCCCTCTCATTCCGTAGGAGACGATTACCGCGCCCGGTTTGAAGTTCGATTTCATGAACTCGACGGTTTTGGGGTTGGGACATTTGTCAGTCAACGAGATCATCCCCATAGTCCGATGTCGATCCTTCTCCTTCGCGTGCCAGAAGACCGGCGTCGCGCATGATGTAGTTGTAGAGTTCCATGTAGATCCTGAACTTTTCCGCGGTCACGTATTTGGCCGGGTGCGGCGGCAGGGGGTAATGGTCCGTCAATCTGATGTATCTGGGATTCTCGTTCAGACTGAACGGACAGTTCGCGTCCAGGACGATCTCGAAGGTACGGAGATATTCTACGCGACAGTCTCCTACGGTCATTCTCCTCAGCAGGAAAGAGTGCCAGGCGTTGAGATCCGAAATGGTGTTCTTGTACTTCGGAACGAAATTCTGCGCCATCTCAAGCCTCCGCCATTGCGATCAGGCTGTCAATGATCCTTCTGCCGTCTACGTCCATCTCCTCCCAATAGGCGGCGACCGTGGCACATTCGTCCGTCATATCGGAGATTGCGTCCATCGCCGCTTCTATCGGATCCTCCAACAGGGCCTTGAGTTCGTCGATGTAGGGGGCTTCCTTCGGTTCGGACTTCTTCGGTTCGGGGGGCCGGGACACTTCGGGTTCGTCCTCTTCTTCTTCCTCTTCCTCTTCGTCGTCTGGGTCTTCTTCGAATTCGTCCTCCTCGTCGATCTTGCCGAGGATCTTTGTTTCCAATTCCGCGTACTCTTCGGGACCGAGGATATCCATCATGGCTTGCCTGTAATCAACAGCTTCTTCGGGGTATCCAGCGGGGCCGGTTCCGTGGACGGTGTCGTAGGTGATCGGCTCCATGACGAAGGACGAGTTCGCAATTCCCCATTCGGTCTCGGTGATACCTCTTCCTTCCATCCCTTTGATGTAGTTCTCGATACCTTTCATCCTTGCCCAGGCAATGTTCTGTTTGCGGTATTCTTTGAGTTTTTTTATCGCAACAAGGCATTTACGTAAAGAATTCAGGGTGAACAGGTCGTTCAGATGATCCACTTCGTTGACGGGCGGCGAACGGGCCTGTATCAGGTAGGGGTTGTGCGTGACCACTTCGTATGACCATTCGC
>CAVFUJ010000088.1:0-3111 GCA_963625795.1 Anaerovoracaceae bacterium | reverse complement strand
CTGGCTGTCCAGAGAATCCGCCTTGCGGCAGAGATATTCCTCGATCTCGTCCCAGATCCACAACACATTCTTGATCCAGCTGTACGCGGGACCGTAAAGGATGGCCTCGGACGTGTTCTCGTCCTGAAGGACGACGGGGCCGGAATTGTCCTCGAAAACGGGGAACTGTTCATTGTTCATCATCGTCTTCCTCCTCCTTCGGTTCGGGTTTCGGTTCCGGTTTCTTCTCCTTGCGGGGTTTCTTTTCCTTCATGGGTCTCTGCCGAGGCTGTCTGGACATCATTTTTCTGACTGTGCCCACGGCCTCTATGCCACCGTCTTCGGGGGAGAGACGTTTTGCAAGGTCCTGATAGATCTCCGCTCCGGGGGTGCGGTCTCCGATAATCTCCGAAAGGAGATCTCCGCTCTTTCCGATGAACTGTGTCCTGTTGGCAACCTTCGTTTCGAGAAGCTGTGCCTCTTTCCTTGTCACTTCTTTCATCAGTTTTTCCTGGGTGTACGAGGATACAAGCCACTGTTCCGTGGTGTCGATACACTGCGGTGCGGTGCTGTACGAGTATGATCTCACTTTGAACTTAAGGTGCCACTTGACAACCTCGGTCTCCTCGATCTTCTCCTCCACCTGGTCGATGGGGGCAAGCACGATCCGGGGCAGGAAAATAGTGTTGATAATCAGCAGTCTGGCTCTTCTAACTTCGGAGAGATTCATCTTCAGCGGGGAACGGATACCGAATATGACGGTTTTCAGGATTTCCTTGAAGGACTGTTCCTGAAGACACATGTTTCCGTCGGGGTCGGTGTACCACACGATCGGTTTGATTTCCTGGCCTCCGTTGGGCATCCTGGGACTGACGATTGTGTGAACGTCGATGTACACAAGGCCGAAATCCCCGCGGATGTATGCCAGGGAATAACAGGTGATGAACGCGATTGCGAAGGCGGCATACCAGTAGTCGAGTTCGATGAACTGGTGTCCCAGCAGTGTCGCTATGACCGGGGAAAGGGCGATCGTGAAAAAGAACAGGGTCAGCGGGTCCTTGAATGGGTAGATCACGTGAACCCTGTCGCGCACTCTCGTGCCGAGTTCGAAAGAACCGAGAGAAACGAACGCCAACAGGATCGGCAGAATTGCTTCCCACATTCGTTCACTTCCTGCGGGGAATGTGACTGGTCAGTGCCGTTACGATGTTGTGCAACCTGGAACCCAAACCGCGTTTCGGTACATCTGGGTATTCGATAAAATCTTCCTCAGGGGGTTCTTCGGTGCGGGGTTTGAATTTTCTTTTCGGTCTTGGACGGTCAAGGGCGGCGGGATGTGCGGGTTCTTCCTCGTCTTCCTCCGTTTCCTCGTCCTTGACAGGATCTTCAGGGACAACAACGGGGGCGGGACGTTTAGACTTCGCGCGGGCGGGGGCGGGCGTGACGACAGGGGATTCTTCCTCGTCTTCCTCTTCCTCAACGGAGTCTTCTTCGGCCCCCTCGTTGGGGGCCGGTGGAACCGGCCCTACGACAGGGGCGGTTTCCTCTTCTTCTACGGGATCTTCCTTGACAAGTTCCTCTTCCTGGGTCTCCTCTTCGGGTTCTTCTTCCTCGATCACGTCTTCTGATTCATCTTCTACGGGGTCTTCCTCGACAAGTTCCTCTTCCTGGGTCTCCTCTTCGGATTCCCCGGTCGTTTCCTCTTCCTCAACGGGATCTTCAGGGACAATGATGGGTGCGGGACGTTTAGGCTTCACGCGTATGCGTGCGGGCTTGGGCGTGGGCGTGACAACGACGGTTTCCTCTTCCTCTTCGACGGGATCTTCCCCAGTTTCCTCGTAATCCTCCTCGACGAACTCAAACGGATTGGCAACCCTGGGCTTTCTCGGTCTGCGGACCGTGTTGCCGGATCTGCGGGCGGTCACGAACAGGGTGTAACTGTCCGCTCTGTCGCGGTCTTCACGGATCGTATTGCTGACAAGGGACAGTGCCTTCAGGATGTCGCGGTCCCCTCCGCCGTTGCGCAGTTCGTCCGCAGCCTCACTCAACAGAGGTTCGAGATCGATGACGTTGTTGGTCACGCACATTGCCAGTCTTAACGTCTCGTCGACAAGGGCCTGTCTTTCCGAAACGGTTCCGTCCGATTCTGTCAGCTGGCGGCAACGGTCCTCGAACAGTCTCTGCGATACGCTGTAATGCAGATAAGCCTCGTAGAACTCTTCCAGGGCGGTCATTCCATCAACCCCAGAACGTAGTATCTGGCTATGTTGTCCGCCATGCGGTATCCCGCGGTCAGGATGTTGCGGCAACAGCCTTCCATCTCAAGCAGAACGGGAACTATTTCCGCGTCGGAATAACCGGCGGTGACGGATTTTGCTTCGTTCAGCGCATTTCTGTAGCGTCCCGCGTTGGTGTGGATAATGCTACAGCAGTCGATACCGTTCCTGAAGGGATCGGTGTCAAGTCCCAGGATACGCAACGTATCCGGATCGTAGGTTTTGGGTTCCATCTTTCGACAACTCCTTTAAGATGGATCTTCGGCCCCGTTTCTGCGGTTGGGATATGGTTTTTAAAGGGTTTAAAAATAAGGGAGAGGTCGGACAAAAATGAAATCATCCGCGGTTTCATTGGGCATATACAACTTTCCCTGTCGAAACGATCTCGTGCGTGAACGAAAACTTGTTTTCTTTGTAATGGTTGAAATCGTCCTCCGACATGATTACGATGTCCGAGGCCAGCCTAAGTCCCAGGAAGAGTTTCTTGATGCGGGGATACATTGCTTTTCTGTCAACATCCCCTTCGAACACAACAAGAACATCAAGATCGCTGCCGTCGTTTGCTTCGCGGCGGGCAACGGATCCGAATACGATAATCATTTTCGGATTCACCGCTTCGATGATCCTGTTTATTGCCGTATCGACTTTGCCGTAATCGAACATTTCCCCTCCGAAAGATTTCCTCGATATGATATGGGGTTTCGAGGAATTTAAATTTAAAGGAGAGGTCTGTTCAGTAATTCCTTATCAGCAGTTCGTTAATTCTCCCCCTCGCGGATCCCTTGGTGTTCACCGCCCGGTAGGCGGATACCCGACTGATGCAGTTCCCTTCGTAAAGTTCTTCGAAGTAATCATC
>CAVFUJ010000087.1:0-4706 GCA_963625795.1 Anaerovoracaceae bacterium | reverse complement strand
CCCAATCTCTCCGCAATATCGGACAGTTTACCCTCTGTTTTCAGTGTCTCCGAAATTCCCATCGTCCTGTCATCGCAATGTTTGTATTTATTTGTTGTTAAGTTTACATTTACATTTACAAATTTGTAAAAAAAATGAACAGAGCATACGCTGAATACTAAGCAAAAACACCTCGAATCGAAGAATCACTCAACACGCCAAATGAGCATTCCCATCCTCATATCGCGAGACATATCCACGAAACCGTCGACGGAATGTTTCTTAACGACGTTCTTCACAACATCCTTCTCCTTTTCCGTCAGTGTACGGTAATTGGAAAGGAATCTTGTGTACATTTCGACACATTTCTTCTCCGGCACGGACAATGCGTTACGTTGGGTGAAATAGGAAATCTCAACGTCCCTTCCTATCGATGTCAAAAACTCATACGGATACGAGATGTCATAACCGGCATAGGAATAATCGCATCCGAGCGCTTCCCATATCTCAATCTCAATACCGTGACCGATATTTGCCGATGAAATGTACACACAGTACTCCGAGGAATGCTTCTCCATCAGAAGTAACGCATCGGGATCGTTCATCGGAGGACATAACGAAGTAAACGCCACATCACATACTGTTTCCGACGGAATATGGAAACAGTCCGCAAGTAACGGTTCGATGTTCTTCACTCCTCTTTCCTCGGCGGAAGACATCATCCTGTCGATCATTCTCTCGCTGCCGTCGGTACCGATAACACGGGTAACGAACGGAGATATGTTGAATGCGAAGGAGCCCGTACCGCATCCGATGTCGAGAACTGATGAATTCTTATTCAGAACTCCTCTCCCGACCAGTTTGTGAACCATGTCATTGGCTATGTACGAATATGCGGAATCATCATAGATATCCGCAGAATCGTCCCACATCCTCTGCAGTTCTTCGGCACACTTACCCTCTCCGACGGAGGGGTGCTTGGAACGTTCCTGTTCCCACTTCTTACGTATGTCGTCGGTTCCTTCCATGAAAATAATATCAACGTACCGAATAAAACACATGCGGGTACGGCATCGACTGCCGACAGAATATTTCTGCGAATGACGTTTTCCGAATACGAAATACGGCGGAATTCGGGAAGATATGATTCAAAGTTACGAAGAATACGCCTTTACTTTCTCGTAAAGCGTATCGAATGCCTGTTCCGTCTTCTCATCGTCAATCTGATTGAAAGCATACATCGTTCCGTCTGCGGAGAATGTTATGCACGGACTTACCTTCGAATATGAAGCAAGATAATAGTCTCCGAAGGAAGAATTACTGTACTTTCCGCTGCTGATCTTCGATGTTGCGAAACCGTATACTCTCCTGCCTTTCTCGAAATTCTCTTCGAAAGTCAGCTCTTTCACATCCTCATAACGGAATGTGTGATCGAATGAGGGAGCTCTGACGGTAAATGAATCGCCACCGAATGTTACGGTAACATCGTTTCCGTCCTGATCCATAATACAGGCAATCGGAATGGGAATGATTACGGTAACGGAAATCAGCAATGCCAAAACCGCTTTTACCGCAGGAGTAGAATCCCTGAAAGGTATCCGTATCTTACGTATCTTCTCGTTGAAAAATGCAATCGGAATCAGAATGAAGACGACTGAAAGCACGATTAACAGGATTCCGAACATATTTCCGTTGGATACAAGCAATGCAAGACCTACGCTCATGACATAAGAGCCCAGGACAATTCCCAATCCCTCAAGATTGGCCGCACGTGTCCTGTCATCTCCGATTAGTTTCTGAAATCCGTTGAGATAATTACCGGCACTGTCGGAAAACCACAGCCATACGCCCGTAACGGCTATCGGCACCACACAGAACGCAACAACCGCAATGAGTAACAATGAACCGCTGTAAAAACCGAAGATACTCTCCGCTGTGATGTATATTATCGGGACTGCGACAGAAAGAATCAGACAGAGCTTCGAGTACGGTTTCAGGTAATCCCCTGAATAATATGGATATCTCTGTATTTATGTCAGACTGATTACTGCTTATACTTCTCACAGAAGAATAAAATCATCGGAAAAACAGTTTTTGAAAGTATGTTCGGGACCCTTACGGGCCCCGAATGTTTCATTCTCTCTTTATGCTCAGCATGAGCGGCAGGAATACAACCGCTGCGATTGCCGCAATAATTCCCATCGAAAGATACAGTCCTTTGAGATCTCCCGTAAGAGAAATCATCGCCGCGATAACAAACGTGGAAATGAACTGACCCAGGTTGAAGAATGTGGTGTATCCTCCCATAACTTTTCCGGAACTTGCCGGTGTGACGTTATCGGAAAGAACGTTCATCACGGTGGTGGTACACATACCGACACCCATTCCGACTGCACATGAGCTGATGATAATCCATACAATATCTCCCGATACCGAAAGAAGGATCATACCGATTGCCATGAGTCCGAGACCGACTGTAAGAAGGAATTTTCTCGGGACAGCCCTCGCAATCCTTCTGTACATGAGACAGACGCCTGCGTTGAATACACCGTTCAGTCCCAATGCGAGACCGATGAGTGTTGTTGAGGCATCGGTAGTCTGTACGACATATGTCGCAAGCTTTGTAGGCAGTGCGTACATCACAATCATCGCAACCGCGATACCGAGGTAACAGATTGCAATGGCTCTCCTGTCGGTTACACGGTCGGGTGTATCGGAAAGAACTACATCGTCGGTGGGCTCTCTCATCGAAACAACCGCCATCAGAAGAATCAGGAATCCGATTGAGTAGATGAGGAAAGGCTCATGCCATCCGAACTCGGCGAGGGTACCTCCTCCGACCTCAAGGATCAGAACTCCCAATCCCATAGCCGCAGTCTGATATCCCAGAACCTTCAGACGGATGTCTCCGTGGTAGTACTCGGTAATCAATGCGGAACAGCACGATGTGATTCCCGCAATACCGACACCGACGAAGAACCTGCCGACCAAAAGCAGTGTCATATCTTCGAGGAAGAATCCGGAGACACCTGCAACCGCAAAAATAAGCAGAGAAGCCAAAAGCACCTTGACTTTTCCGATACGGTCTGCCAATGCTCCGATAAAAAGACCCGACAGCGCCACAGCCAAAGAAGGCAGTGTGACGATGAGATCAACGGTCATGTCCCCTGCATCGGGAAACGCTGCTGCGATTGCCGGAAGCGCGGGGGCCACTGCAGCTCCGCCCAGTAACATCAGGGTGGAAGCGAGCAGTACGGTAAGTAGTGTAAACTTCGTAGGTACGAAGCACTTCTCGTGGACCATAATTCGCTCAAAATCGGGACCTATTTTAATCTGTCGGATTGTGACAAATATAGGTGTCTGACACTGCACTATACACAGTCAGATTGAAGACATAATGTCCACTGCATTATCCCGACAATTCCGAGAGTCTTCTGCGTATTTTTTCTACGGCATCTTCCGCCGTATCTGACAGAGAAACTGCATCTTCCATCGGACAGATTCCCGTGCCCTGACGGTTGATTATTTTTTCAGCTAATTCATCGTAATAAACGGAAATTCCGCCTTCCCTGAGAACCTTCTCCGCACCTACACTCATTACAGGTGCATACACCTCATTCACTTTCAGTAACGTATAGATGAATGCGGATGCTCTTCCCACCACTTTATCCGCGGCGGAATATCCTTTCAGAGATTTTCCCGAATCAAGAAGAGATAGCAGAGGTTTTACGCCCCTTTCCGTGAAGGTATCGGTATCTTCGCCGCGGCAGATAACACATGTATACTTTCCTTCAATGAGTATCTCTTTGGCCTTCTCGGTATCGGGATTCATGAAGGAACACCTGTGAAATCATTCCTTTTTCAGTTCGTCGATTGCTTCTTTCATTCCGGGAACGCCGAGATTGATAGCCTTCATCAGATGTTTCTCGGCTCTTTCGATTTCTCTCGATTCCATCATAGAAGAAGCGATTGCCTGATGAAGATTCACCAGCAGAGTAACATCGGAAAGTCTGTTGATATCGTTAAGTTCCTCAAGAATTTCCGCGGCTCTTTCGTGATCTTTCCACATTTTTTCTTTATCGGATGTTTCGAAAAGATCTCCTCTGTGAATGTAGGCTGTAACTAATTCCATCGGATCGTCGATACGTGAAATTCCGTACAGCTTCTCGCCCGTCTTTATGGAAACAGAATAGGCATCCAAAGCGTTGTCATTCAGTTCCATGCCGACATCCGCTTCTCCGATGAGGTTGTAAAGCTGCACAGTTCTGTTTGTACTCCATTCGTCGTTTGCATCGCCGATGAGCTGTATCGCTTTCTGCGTGAATGGAACGGAATTTTCGTAATATCCGTAATCAATCAGATCCGCGGAACATTCGATACACATTACAATCAATCCTTTCTTATCGTAATGACGTACCTCCCCGTTGATTTCACCGAGTCTTGAAACGATTTTACTGTAATCTTCGACCATCGTTTCGTTGTCTTCGCCGCAGAGTAATTGTCCGCGGTTCTCGTACATCTTGACGTATGTGCCGACGTTGATATCTTTCATACCTTCGGATAATTCTATGGCATCTTCCAAATCCGTCATCGCCGAAGTATACGAACCCATGAGCATCAGAATCGTGCTTCTGTTGACCAAAGCCTCCAGAAGTTCCTCGTCGGTACCGTCTGTTTCCAAATCGGATACCTTGTCGTTGTATTCTCTGAGGGCCTGTTCCAAATGC
>CAVFUJ010000086.1:0-4738 GCA_963625795.1 Anaerovoracaceae bacterium | reverse complement strand
GTTCAAATGAACAGCGAAGTCGAACTCAAAATTATCGATAAGGTGGATTCAATCGCATCCGAACTGAAAGGATTGGCTGTCGAGATACACGACAACCCCGAGTTGGGACTGCAGGAGTATGAAGCATGTAAACTTCATACAAATCTTCTGAAGAGATACGGGTTTGACGTTACTGTGGGAGTTGCGGGATACGAGACTGCTTTTGCTGCAACACACAAAGGAAGCAAAGAAGGCCCCGTAATCGTGTTTCTGGCGGAATATGACGCGTTACCCGGATTGGGTCACGGATGCGGTCACAATCTTGTGGGAACCGTAGCTACAGGCGCAGGAATCGCCGTTAAGGATCTTGTGGACGAATTCGGCGGAGAAGTACGTGTTTACGGTACACCCGCAGAGGAAACTATCGGTACTAAAGTCGATTTCATCAAGAAAGGAATGTTCGATGACTGCGACGTTGTAATGATGGCCCATCCCAGCTATTTTAACGCAGACGGAATGAACACTCTTGCAATGAGAAACATGAAAGTGGAGTTTTACGGTAAAGCCGCACACGCCGCTTCGGTTCCCGATAAAGGAATCAACGCATTGGATGCGATGATTTCGTTATACAACATGATCAACGCATACCGTCAGCAGATGCCTTCAGATGCAAAAGTACACGGAATCATTACGAACGGAGGAGAAGCTCCGAATATCGTTCCTGCCTACACTTCTGCGATATTCTACATGCGTGCAAACGAAAGGAATGAATGTAAATTCATTTACGACAGAGTCACGGACATGGTCAAAGCGGCGGCTTTGGGAACCGGATGTACTTACAAGATTTCCACGGCGGAGAATGTTCTTGACGATACAGTGACAAACTATGCTCTTGCAGGATTGATCACAAAGAGACTGGAATCCTTCGGCGTTAAGATTCACAAGACCAAAGGAGAACACATCTCCGTTTCCTCTGATTTGGGTAACGTAAGCCGTACATTGCCGTCGGTACAGATGATGTTCTGCATCGGAGTACCTGATTCGGGTGAAGTCACCGAAGCTCATACCATAGGTTTTGCACGTGACGCAATATCGGAGATGGCTTTATCGAATATGATTACCTTCATCAAAGCCTTCGCAATGGCGTCGCACGATATAATCACGGAAGAAGGCGTGTTGGATTCCATCAAAAAGGAATTCAGTGAAACCGTCGGATGAAAGAAGAATCCGAACCGGATGAAATCCGGTTCGGAATAATCTGTTTTTTTTGAAAAGAATCAGGCTTTGTGCCTGATCATGAATCTCTCGAGCTTGTCGTAAGCTTCTGCGAGAATCTCAATCCTCGGTAACGTAATCGTACGGAAGTGATCCTGTCCGAATTCCTCGTCGAATCCCGAGCCGTGGACTAAAACAACGCCTTCTTCTTCCATAAGATTGAGAACGAAATCTTTGTCCGATTCCCAGATTCCGTTTAATTCGACTTTGGGGAACATATAGAACGCACCCTGAGGTTCTCTTACCGAAATTCCGGGGATTTCATTCAGTCTCTCATATGAGAACGTAGCCCTGTCTCTGAGCCTTCTGTTCATATCCGCAATGTAATCCTGCGGACCCTGAAGCGATGCCTGTGCAGCCCACTGACAGGGAACATTCGGACAGATACGTGCGCGGCACTGTTTCATCAGTCCTTCCCACACATCGGAAAGCATTCCGCTCTCGTCCATGAAGTAACCGTAACCGACTCTCCATCCCGGCATTAAGTTAACCTTGGAGAATCCGTTGAGAATAATTCTCGTAACGTCGGAAGGAAGACGTGACATCGAGAAGAACGGTTTCTCTGTAATCTTATCGTAAATCTCATCGGAAATAATCGGAATTTCCATCTCTGCGGCAAGATCTCCAATTTCACGGAGTACTTTCTCATCGAAAACCGCACCCGTAGGATTGTTAGGATTGATGACAACGATTGCTTTTGTTTTATCTGTGATGCGTTTTCTCATCATATCCACGTCGGGAGCCCAGTCCTCTTCCTCAATAAGTCTGTAGGAAACTGTCTTTCCGCCGTAGAAATCGATGTACTGGTGATACGAAGGATATCCGGGTCCCGAAACAAGGACTTCGTCTTTATCCTCGACCATCGCACCCATCAGGAGATTGATTGCCTCGCCGACACCGGACGTAACGAACACCTTATCCGGAGTAATCTTTGTTCCGTGTTTCTCGTATTCACGGTCTACAATCGCCTGTCTGAATTCGGGATTTCCCTGTGAATCTCCGTATCCGTTGTCGGTGTGATCCACCGCTTTTCTCAACGCATTTTTGAAGTATGCAGGAGTCTCAAAATCCCATTTGTTCGGGTCTCCGATGTTCAGCATACAAAGCTTCCTGCCCTGAGCGGCGAGCTTTGCAGCAGGTACAGCGACCTCTCTGATCGCATAGTTCATCCCCAAAGCACGCCTAGAAGCCTGTATCTTCCTGACCATATTATCAACGGAGAGAATCCGCAGGGTTTGATATAAAGTTCGCTGTCATATCCGTATTGTAACATTGCATCCGATGCCTGAAAAGAGAATCCTTTTAGATATGCTGACAGTTAACATGAACCGATGGCAGCTATCAGACTCGGAAAGAATCACCTCAGATGGTGCGACGGATGCAATCTTCCGATATTGGAAGAGAGTACATGTCCCGTCTGCGGATGCGCTACGCATGAAGTTGAGGTGACACCTCCGGGCGAGGTGAGGCCCGCATTCGAATACGATATCGGAATGATAAGAAAACTTGCGGATAAACAGTACGGAGAAGGTTCCGGACTTGCGTTGATTCCGGAAAATCATATTGTTCTGATGAACAAGGCTCCTTCTTTGGACAGAATGGATGAGATTATCATCGACGGTAAAACCGTCGCTTCCATGCGTTTCGATCTGGGAAGAGGATGGGTTCTTATCAACCGTATGCAGAGTGCCATGAGAATTGCAGAAACAATGACCAAAGGGTACGTTGTTATCGACCCTACGGCAATTAAATTCGTTCAGGAATCCAAGAATCTGATGGCTCCCGGTGTAATCGATGCATCTCCCGATGTAAAAGACGGAGATGAGGTTGTAATCATCACCAAAGAGAAAGTTGCAATCGCTACGGGAATCGCAAGAATGTCCGCCGAAGAAATGATTGCTTCGGACCGCGGAATGGCTGTCAGGACCAAATGGTACAAACCCGAAGAATCATCGGTTATTGAGAAAAACAATGACTGGGAGACTGCCGTCAAAGCGAATGAAGGTGTCATCAGGAGAAGAAGAGACGAGGCTGTTTCATTCATCAAGAAAACAATGTCGCAGCACAATGTTCCCACAGTCGTTTCATTCTCGGGCGGAAAGGATTCTCTCACCACACTGCTTTTAACACTTGACGCGGGAGAAAAACTCCCCGTTCTTTTCGTGAACACAGGATTGGAATTCAACGAGACAGTGAATCACGTACACGAAGTCTGTGAGAAATACGGACTGAAACTCATTGAAGAGAAAGCTCCCACAGACGCATTCTTCGGAAATCTCGTGCAATTCGGACCTCCCGCAAAAGATTACAGATGGTGCTGCAAGACCAACAAACTCGGTCCGACTGTTGCCGCAATCAACAAAAACTTCCCCGGAGGATGTTTGTCGTTCATCGGTCAGAGGAAATACGAATCCGAAGCAAGACACGACAAGCCCAGAGTATGGGTAAATCCGTGGACTCCCGGGCAGACAGGCGCTTCACCGATTCAGAGTTGGAATTCAATCCACGTTTGGATGTACATTTTCTACAAGAAAGCGCCTTTCAACGTATGGTACACAAGAGGTCTCGACCGTATCGGCTGTTTCCTCTGTCCCGCTTCGGATTTGGCTGAGTTTGATACCGTTGCAGGTAAATCAGACAGATATCCCCAATGGGATGAATATCTCAACGATTACATGGAATCCCGCGGACTTCCGAAAGAGTGGAAAGAATACGGCCTGTGGAGATGGAAGAAAGTTCCTCAGTCGATCAAAGACGAAGTTCACAGACTTACCGGAAAAGACGTAGCGGAACTTACGAAACAGACCAAAGATCCCGAAAAAGGACCGATTTCAATCAAAGTTCAGGAAGGATATTCTCCCTGTGTCATCGGATTCAGTATTGAGGCTGCACTCTCAAGACCCGTAGATATCGACAGATTATCCGCTTTCATGCAGGTTTTGGGAAGAACAGTCGAAAAAGATCCGGACGGACAGTGGGTTTCCGTGGATTATATAACAATCTACAGGGAGGGCGCAATCATCTCCAAAGCATCCGTCGAAAGAGACGCACGTAACGAAATCAAGAAGCTGTTTGAGTTAATCATCAGATCGGAACAGTGCGTAGGATGCGGTTTATGTGCTGCGAGATGCGAACAGCATGCGCTGTACATGAAAGACGGAAAAGTCGAGATGAATCCCGACGAATGCATCAGATGCGGAGACTGTTTCGGACCCTGTCCGGCACTCAACTTCAGGGATACAGACAGCGATATGTGATTCAATGAGAGATTGCATCTCTCATTACATCTATGTCCGGTTCTTTTCCGAACCACAGCTTGAACGATTCCGCACCCTGTCCCAAAAGGACATCGGTACCGCTGACGATCTTACAGCCCAGCGTAACCGCTTTCTGTATGAGTCTTGTCTTTCTGCTGTAGACCATATCCAAAACACACTGATTTTCGTTCATTGTGTTCAGATCGAAGGGATAAACGGAATCTCTG
>CAVFUJ010000085.1:0-4880 GCA_963625795.1 Anaerovoracaceae bacterium | reverse complement strand
ATATCGGTGAGGACGGCAGCGACGCAGTGATCCCCATGTACTGCGCGGTATTCGATTCCGGATCGGGAAGTGTCAATGAAGGAAAGAAACTGATTGCCTACATCGCCGAAGTCCTGACTATGGATATGGAACCTGCGGAATATGAGAAGAATATCGCAACTATTCTTTCGCATATGCTTAACGTCCATCTCGACGTGGATTTATACTCACTGATGGAAAGGTATGAAATCGGTATCTTCGCCGCAAGAACCGCAAGATTACTTTACGACAGAGAAATCAGTAATCAGTGACATCCGATTTGAGCATCTCACGCATAAGGCATGTTGCGTAATTTCCCTTGGGAAGTGAGAATCTTACGGAATAACCGTCATTTTCGGTTCTGAAGTCGAGATCCCTTACAGGACAGATAATTTCCCTTCTGGTACCTTTGGATGTACAGTGGGGCAGACCGGGGATAATGAAGTCATTCTCCGAGAGTTTTTCTTTCTCGATAATCATTCTCTCGATTTCACCCATTTCGCCTTCCGCAAGAACACTGTCGGTTCCGAAGAGTGTGATTGTTATGAATGCTCTTCCTCTGGTAACCTGTCTTGTCACCAAATCGATGTTCTTTTCCGTCGTAAGTACGGCTTCTTCATGCATCGGATTGCCGTCTGCATCCAACGGTACAACCAAATCGCCGATTACGGGTTCGCTGAGCGGAATGCCTCTGCGCATCCTCTCACTGAGCATCATATTGAACAGATACGACTGATAGGCGTGTGTAAACATCATCTGAAGGTTTCCGGGCATTTCCGCTATGGCACCGACGAAATCTCCGGGCTGTCTGACGAGGTGTTCCGCCATTGTCTTTTCAAATCCCATTGTTTTGGGCATATCGGGGATGATTTCACTGAGATCCTCTCCGGAAGCGATTCTTTCTCTGATTCCGCATATCTCGTCGCCTTCGTCGTTCGAGACTTTGGAGAGATATGTCATTACGGCGCCCTCGGTGTCCTTACGTACGAGTCTTTCTCCCACGATGTGTGTGATAGGTCTTACCGCACCGAATCTCTGTATTCCGAAGTAGTTGGGGAAACCGCCTATGGATTTGATGATTTCAATATCTCTGTTGACCATTTCCTCGATTTTATCAAGAGGTGCGGTGCAGTTCCTGACTCTTATGTCAAAGGTGTTTCCCACAAGGTCTCCGATTCTTACGCCGCGGTTTGCGGTGTAGATGTTTTCGAAAGAAACGTCTTTGAGTTCGACGAGATTAATTCTGTCCTGAGGACACTCGAAAGACATCAGCTGTGTAGTAACCGCTCTTTTGTCTTTGGTACCGGCAAAGCCTATCTTTTCTCTGGAAATCGACATTGTCCTTGCGAGAAGTCTTACCAATCTGTTGGTCTCCCAATTCTTCGACGTAACATCCGCAATGGTGAAACGCCCTCCTTCTTTGGGTGACGGTTTTGATGAGATTTCTCTGACGATGAAGTCTTCCGCAGAATTCTTGATGCTGCCTCCGGTCCCGTCGGTGTCCGTGAGGTAGAACTGCATCCCTACGTCGGCTTCTGCGGTACGGCAGATGCGGTACTGCATGATATCAGAATCACTCTGAAATCTTGCTGAAGTACTCGGAGATTTCGTTTCCCGCATCTACAATAGCCTGGATGGGGTCTCCTTCGTACATCTCGACATAAAGTTCGGGCATGTCGAGCTCGGGATGCGTCTCGATGTATCTGACGATCTTGACATCTTTGTTGTCGTTGAGCCTTTCGACGATAGGCATGACGATTGTGGTGTCAGCATCCATTATCCCGATTTTGACGGATTTATCGGTTTTCTCGACACATTTGAGTTGCATGGGTGCGTGTATGTCCTAGTTATCTTAAATGTTTCGCGATTGATAAGCACGTATCATTCTTCGATTCCCGTGGAGTCGTGTGCCTGCATCTCATACATCTCCGTGATTTCCTGCACGGTGGTGCACTGTTCCGCGTCTTTGTCGTCTCTTACGCGGCCTGTAAACCTGGGGAATCTTATGCCGAGTCCTGAGTCTTCTTTGATTACACCCAAACCTGCGGTGTGATTCGGACTTACGGTGATTTCGGCTGCGACTACTTCCAAAACAACATGGGGTTCGAACCAAACGTCGGGAATCATTCTCGAGTCGAGAGATGAAGGTTTGTCGTTTGATCTGTATGCGTCAAGCAAAGCGGGAAGACCGTCGAGGAATGCATCGTCGAAACCCGTTCCGAGTTTGCAGACGGTACCGAACATTCCGAGTTCTGGGTCATATGATGCCATTAACAACGCACCGTATTTTCCGGCACGTTTTCCCATGCCGTAGAATGCACCTACGACGGCAAGATCGAAGGAATCGGTAAGATTTGCCTGATAATCCTTCTTGTACTTTATCCAAAGGAATCCTCTCGATCCCGCACGGTATACGGATGAGTCAGTAATCGATTTTGCCATGACTCCTTCGCATCTTGCTGCGATTGCTTCGTTAAAGAATTCTTCTCCTTCTTCTTCGGAATGAACTATTCTCATGGTAGACATCTGAATATTGTCAGAGATGTCGAACCATTCTCTGATTGCCTCTCTTCTCTCAAGGTACGGAGTGTCGGTCATGTCTTTTCCGTCAACGTAAAGAATATCGAACATGAAGATACGGACGGGAACTTCTTTCACGGCATCTTCCATGCCGTGTTTTCTTCTCCTGTGTGTGACTTCCTGGAAAGACTGCATGTATCCCGTTTCCGCATCGACGGCAACACATTCTCCTTCGATGATTGCTTCTTCGCCTTTGAAGTGTTCTCTGAGAGATTGCGCAATATCCGGGAAGTTGGGAGTAAGATCTTCAAGTCTTCTTGAGTAAATCTTTACGGAATCTTTTCCGATGTGAACCTGTGCCCTTATTCCGTCGTATTTGTATTCGATGGCACATTCTCCGCCCATCTTTTCTACAACCTGACCGATTGAGGGAAGACGTTCCGCAAGCATCACTTTGATGGGATTTCCTACTTTCACGTGAATGTTCCTTATGCCGTCCATTCCGTTCTCGGCAAGTGTTTCCGCAACAAGACCCAGATCGCAGGTAACGTTGAACGCTCTCTCGATTTCCGGCCTGTCTTCTTTGGTTGTGAATGCAACGGAAAGAGCATCGAGAATAGTCATTGTAGATGCACCGATTCTCATTCTTCCCGTGACAATCCTGCAAAGATATCTTGCCTCTACGGGTCCGGAATCGTGAAGAAGATTCGAAAGATATTTCATTTTACGATCCTGGGAATCTCTTCCTTCTGCGGTTTCTATGGAAGTAAGACCTTTGACGACTCTTTCCAAAGTAAGAGGTTCGGAGAAAAGTGTCATCTGTTTTTTCTTACCGATGAGTTTCTCGGCAACGGCACCGGGATCTCCTTCCGAAAGCCACATTTCCTCGACTTTGTCATCTTTGGTTCCGGATGTGAAAGCAATCGCTTTCAGAACGAGTCTGTCCGCCATTCCCAATTCCACACCGAAGAAATCCGGGTGCAGTTTACCCTGAGAGAGATAAATCGTAGGTCTCAGGCAGTCGGGAGGGCACACTCTGAAGAAATCGGCCAATATCGCCGTCATTTCGAGGCGTGAACCGGTCGATTCAAGCTGATCGAACATCTTTGCGATATCGGCGAAGTCCATGGACGGGGTGATTGAGTCGGAGCATAAAAACATCAGTATTCTCCGAGTCTTGTCTGTCTCTCACGTCTTTCGGAAGTCATCAGTCTGAGGTCGTGATTCAGTTTGCCGAGGTTGTCGGACATCATGGATTCCTTCTTCTGACTTGTGCGTTCGTATACTTCGTCTCTTGTGCCTTTTGCAATCATTACGATAACTTCGCCCTCATTCTTCCTTCCTGTACGTCCGCGTCTTTGGATTGTACGTATCTCGGAAGGGACGGGTTCGTAGAATATCACAAGATCCGTGCTTGCGATATCCAATCCTTCCTCGCCGACGGATGTTGAAACAATCACGTTATATTTTCCGCTGCGGAAATCATCGAGAAGAGAAATCTGTTCTTTCTGCTTCAGTCCTCCTTTCGACTGTCCTATGAGTTTGGTAACATTGACATCGGGGATGCGTGAAAGCACTCCCACAAGAATATCGCAGGTTTCACGGTATTGGCTGAATACCATGACTTTGGAACCGGGATTGCCGTGGATTTCCTGACTTACGAGACTCATAAGTCTCGATATTTTGGGATGTTCCACTCTTGTTTCTTTCATTATCTTCCACAGTTCTATGTACGCAGGCTGATTGACGATATCCTTGGAAGCTTTTCCGCCTTTGGCGGTCTTGGCATCTTCTTCGATTCTAGCCATATAATTTCTGAGAGGGGTCATCCCCTGTGTTTCTGCGAGTGCCACAGCATGCAACAGCTTCACGGCGGCGGACTGTGCGACCAATCCGCGGAAGACCATTGCCGTCTTCTCTCCTCTTGCCAATCTTCTCTGTAATGATTCTCCGACAGTGAGAAGATGTTTCATAGATGCGGGCCAACCGGGATCCATGAATCCCATGTTCACCAACTCTCTGACGTATCCGTCTTCCAATTTGTTTAAAACGGATATCACATTCAGAAGATCCTTCGGCATATCGACGGTTTCCTGTCTCACGAATGTGTTGTGAATGTACGGAGAAACATCGGGATCGTCATCGGTACGCATATCCGCACGTGTTATGCCGAGGTTTCTGCATACTTCCAAAATTTTGTTCATATCCGATCCCGGGGATGCGGTCATTCCCAAAACCAATGCGGAATGGTTGTATGACGCAATATTAACGTAAGCGTACCCTCCGACTGCACGGTGTGCTTCGTTAAATACAATCAAACCGAAATCTCTGAGAGAATACAC
>CAVFUJ010000084.1:0-5037 GCA_963625795.1 Anaerovoracaceae bacterium | reverse complement strand
GTGTCTGAAGAATTGGTATCTTATGAGCGGTTACATGTTCCTGCTTATCTCGATTGCAACGATCTGCCTTTCTTTGGGAAAGAATGTGTGGTCGTACGAGTTCGGAGATGCGGCAAATGTTGTGCTTTGTATTGCGATAATAATGATTGCATGCATGTGCTACAGAGCCGGAGAGGACGTACAGATGGCCGTGAACATTCTTCTTGCAGCAATGGTTTTGCTCTCAATGAGCCTGTTCGATCACATGTCTGTGGTTCTCGGTCTGATTGCCGTTGTTGCGGGATGTCTTATGGCGTATCTGTGCTACGACAGATGGTCTGTCATCCAGGACATGGATGCCGAGTACGAAGGCAGACTTCCGCCTCTGAAGAAGGGCTGAAAGGGTTTTCGTATCAGTTTTGGGAATCTGACTACCCATCATCTTTATTAATAAGGATTGTATCAAGGGGAATATCGGGCCCATGGTCTAGGGGTTATGACGTCACATTGACATTGTGGAGGTCGCCGGTTCAAATCCGGCTGGGCCCACCATCCTAGTATCCGACTGTCGGTTTTCGGCGGTCGGGGTTTTATCAAATGTTTCCGGAAGATTTCCTGCACCGTATCCCGGAGTTTCGCTTCGGATTGTCACGGATTAATCGGATTCGGGTGAATTATATAAGGTCCCATCACTTCACTTGATTCATGAAACAACTCCCCGTGGGCATCCAGGATTTCATAACGGTTAGCAATGAGGACTACTATTTTGTGGACAAGAGCATGCTCATAGGGCAGATACTGAGTCAACGTAAAAACGGCGTATTTCTCTACACAAGACCGCGCCGTTTCGGAAAATCTCTGAACATCAGTATGTTGGATGCTTTCTTCAACATCAAATACAAAGGAAACACGTGGTTTGACGGATTGGAAATATCGAAACATCCGGAATATGATTCTTTCAGGAACGCATTCCCTGTAGTTCACATCGATTTTAAAGAAGCTGTGTCAAACAATATGGGCGGGTTCCTCAGAAGGTTCAATAACCTCGTTCTCGGAGCCTACAAAGAACACCCGTATCTTATGGAATCGGACATCATGATGGATGATGAGAAAGATCTTTACATGCACCTCATCAAGAAAGACACCGTTCCGGAAGACCTTATGGATTCGCTTAAAATTCTCACCATGCTGTTAAAGAGATATCACGGAGTGAAAACGATTGTCCTTATCGATGAATACGACAGCATCGTAAACAATGTCGAGGACAAGAATCTCCGCAGAAACATTATCGCATTTATCAAAGAAGTGCTGTCATCACTGCTCAAAGGCAATAATTTCCTTCAGCTCGGCATAGTGACAGGCGTCATGCAGATAGTCAAAGAGAACATCTTCAGCGGAACAAACAATCTTTCTGTAAATCATATTCTGGACAAAAGGTATGATGAAATGTTCGGTTTCACAGATGATGAAGTGAAACAGATCTGCATTGATTACGGCCGCCCCGAGAAATTCAAAGAAGCCAAAGAATGGTACGACGGATACCGTTTCGGTGATGCCGACATCTACAACCCCTGGAGTATACTCAGATATGTGGAAGAGGGTTTTGAAACAGGCACATACTGGGCGAATACCAGCGGTAATGAACTGATTTACAAACTCATCTCGGATGCAGACAGAGAACTTTCCGACGATCTGCGGATTCTCGGTTCCGGCGGCACTGTAATAAGAGATATCTCCACTGCACTGACATTTGATGACCTCAAGGACAGCAAATATGTGTATTCTTTAATGGCGGTTTCCGGATACCTCAAAGCAATACCCAAAGGACAGAAATACGATCTGACGACACCCGAAGGACGGAAATGCATACTGTCAATGCCGAACAGAGAACTGTTCTTTGTGTTCTCGAATCTTATCAACCGTGCGGCGTTCAGGGACGGAGGCGATGAATCAAAACTCACGGATTTCACTGCTGCTGTCACAGCCAATGATGCAGAGGCAATGAAGAGCACACTCTACGAACTCATAGTGGCTGTCAGCTCCCGCGTCTTGAATGATGAGCATTCCTATCAGGCATTTATCACAGGTTTGTTAATGAGCCTCTGCGGGAATTACAATATCAAGGCGGATTTCGAAAACGGAAAAGGATACTACGACATCATGATGACAAGGAAGAAAGGCAACAGCCCCAACATTGTCATCGAACTGAAGAGATCCGAAAACAGCGGATGTCTCGAACATGATGCACAGGCAGCCCTCCGGCAGATTAAGAATAAAGATTACGCACACGGTCTCGAAGGAAAAACAATCCTCTACGGAATCGCATTTTCAGGAAAAGAACCGTTCATAATCTCCGAAGAAATCTGAGAAACAGTCACCCGCAACTTTCGGAATACGGTATCCGGGGCCCGGAACCCCGGATACCTCTCCTTAGGGTGAAAGGAGCGTGATTATGGAGGAAGAAGGGCCCGAAGGCCCGGTTTGTTAATGAGGTTATTCAGATCAGGAATGATTTAATCGTCAGTTCACTGTCCGCGGATGACACATCCGCTGTTTCCGCTGCCGTCCCAGTCGTTCTTGCCGCAGCAGATATTGTTCCATGTCAGGTAGATTTTACCCTCGGTGGATTTGCCTTTGTCACAGATGTTATCGGGATTGTCAGACAGATCCTGTACGATGCTGACGTTCTCGACTGTGCAGTTCGTGATTGTAAGTGATTCATCGGAAGCACCTGCGATTCCGCCGACGTCGCGGTATGCGGTGAGTCCCGTGTTGGATACTTTGCATCTCTCGACTGTGCCCGATGCACATCCGACTATGCCTCCGACACAATCTTCGCTTCCGGAGACTGTTGATCTGTACACGTTGCAGTTCTCGATAGTTCCGTCGGAGTATCCTGCGATACCTCCGACGTACTGAGTTCCGGAGATTGCTGCGTACTCGACAGTAAGATCGGTTACCGTGCCTTCGGTCTTTCCGAAGAATCCTGCGTATGCACCTGCGTTCACTTTGAAGTTCGACACGGTCTTTCCGTTTCCGTCGAAGGTTCCTTTGAAGTTGTTCACAGGTGTCCAGTTCTTTCCGTAAAGGTCGAGGCTGTTGCGGAGAATGACTGTCTCTCCGGCGAATGTTCTTCCGTTAAGGACTTCGTCTGCGAAGTCATACAGTCCGGTTACTGTGCTGATGTAGAGCACATCGTCGGTGAGTGTGCACACGATGTTATCTTTGGACTCGAGGACAATCTTTCCGCTGTCTCCGAGTACTGCTTTCGCTTTCGCACCGGATGCTACGGTGATCGATGTAATCTTCACATTGTCTTCATAGACGGTGTCGCCGACGGTTGCACCGTCGGCACTGTTCCACGTAACGGTTCCGTTCAATCCGGAACCGCCGACGATTATTTCCGCGCCTACGGGCTGGCTGCCGTCTGTGTATCTGAATGTGTTGTCGGATACGGCGACATAGGACACGGATTTGCTTCCGATCGCTGCGGTGCGTACTGCACATGCAGATTCTTCACCGTATTCCTCAGAGAGTTTCACTGTTCCGCAGTCTGTGAATTTACATCCTCTGACTGTGATGTCCTGAGAACCGCAGTTCTCCGCGTTTACGGCAATGACATAGCCGGAGAACTCGGTATCTGTAATCGTGATTTTTCCGGATGAACCGGAATCCACCGCAATAGTACTGTTTTCTTTAACAAAAGAACAGCCGTCGATGTTGATGTTGATGTTCTTTTCCGAAACACCGTTTACGGTGAAACTGCCGATTCCGATACAGTCACAGAGAGATACCGTAATATCTCCCTCAACTGCGGATGCGTTTACGGTGAATCCGCCGTCAATTGCTGCGTTGTTTCCGTATACGGTCAAACTGCTCTTTATTACGCCTGCGGCCCCGACATCGGCACCGGATTTGCAGTAAAGCACTGTGCTTCCTGCGGAGATTGCATCTGAGAGTGTTTTGTAGTATGTTTTTCCGTCGTAGACGGTGTTTCCGTCGGTGAAGTTTCCTGTTGTTTCAGTAACAGCGGATGCTTCGTCGGCGATCTGTAGATTGTAATCGGTGTAGTTTGCAGTGTTCCCTTCTGTTACCGTTTTTTCCGTACCGCCAGAGCCTGCAAATGCTGCTGCCGATACGGCTGCTACCGCGAGAGCGATAACAACCAGGGTTACGACAAGTGTCTTCGTCTGAATCCTCATTATATTTCCTCCCCCGGATTCTTCCGGGAATAGCCCTTTACCGGGGGCACGGGTGAAGATCCGTCCTTGCGGCGGATGGTTTCGGAATCAGGATCTGCGGAGAGCAGATCACTCCCTTCCGACGGATTACGATATTCGTAGAATGGGAGTTGGTTTGTTCTTTCCGTCTTCAAATTAAAAATGCGCTAATGTCTATTTAATACATACGACTAATTGATTAAAATAAGACAAACTTGTTTGAATGTATACACGGTTGATATTAAGTCTACATATCGATGAATCGATATCGGTGAATATACGACGGTTTTTCATGAAAATTGCAATAATGATATCAAATTATTGTATTACAGAATTTGATGAATTGTCTTTTTTAATGCGAAATTCGAAAAAAATGAAAATCTGACATAAATTCAGTGTGATTTTTCTATTGAATCGTGAAAAACAGGCTGTTTTCTGCCTGTTTTTGACGGATATTGAGAGTCAATTATTAGAGTAAAGAATAATATGAATGTCCGAAGAAAATGCCGTCAATGGATTCCCGCGAGAATGCAATCTTATGCCTCGGATGTCAGGAACACGATTACGTACCGACGTTCCTTTTCGACACATCGTTATGCTCCGCGGTTACAGGCATACCGATGACGGACATCTTCGGAAACAACAGTTACAATCCCGAACTTGCCGCGAAGGCGATAGTCGGTTCGAGGAGATTCTTAGGGCATGATATGACGATGGGTGCGCTGAAGAACATCGATTACCGTGTGTTCGGCGCGGAGATGAGATACGGGAAGAATTCGTCGATGATGGTTGTGAAGAGAGCCTTCGTAAATCCGGAAGATCTGTACAGACACAATCC
>CAVFUJ010000083.1:0-5236 GCA_963625795.1 Anaerovoracaceae bacterium | reverse complement strand
TCTCCGGAATACTCTGTGGTTCCGGATCCTCTGTTCTCGAAAACGATTACCTTATACTTCTCGCTGAGGGCAGGAATCAGTGAGTGGAAGAAATTGATATCTCCGCCGAATCCTGTCAGCAGTATGACGGGTTCTCCTTCTCCCGACATCTCATAGTGTATTCTCGCTCCGTTCACTTCGGCGAAAGGCATGGATGATGCGAACTACAGCATATAGTTAAACATTATCTTCGTCAGTCGGACAAAAGCGATGCGAAAGCAACGTATTTCATTCAGCAAATTTGAAATAAAACACGTTTTCGGATATATCGTATAAGAAATTCTCCCTTCTTTTACCGTCAATTATATCTACTAAACCTTTATCGGATTAACTGAGGTTAGAACAATGTCTGACACGAACAAGGTCGGAAAAAGAGTGAAGAAGTACAGAGAACAGCTTGGTTTGACCCAAGAGCAGCTTGCGGTCAATGCTTCACTTGACCTTACGTTCATCAAAGACGTCGAAGACGGTAAGGTTTACCCCCCTATCGGTTCCATGATCAAATTCTCCCGTGCACTCGGTCAGAGGCTCGGTACATTCATGGACGATCAGTACGTCCCCGACCCCATCATCGTAAGATATGCGGACAGGAAAGAAGAGACTGCGGCATCGAGAGAAGGAAGTGCAAGAGGACACTACCACTACTTCCCGCTCGGAAAGGGTAAATCGGACAGGCACATGGAACCGCTCTTCATCAGCATCGAAGAAGACGAAGAGAAAGCAATGTCCACCCACGAAGGAGAGGAATTCATGGTCGTTGTTCACGGAAAGATTCTCGTGAAATACGGCAAAGAGGAATACATTCTCGAAAGGGGAGACAGTGTTTACTACAACTCCGTCGTGACACACTTCATCGGTGCAATCGACGGTCCCGCCGAAATCCTCGCTGTACTGTACAGCCCCATGTGAGGGAGATTGTATGGTCTGTATTCCCAGAAAGGAACCCACCAGCAACGAAAGACTGGGGGATCTGTTGGATAAATGTATCAGGGAACACCCCGACAACGATGCGATAGTTTACGTTGACAGGGAACTCCGCTATTCCTGGAAGGAATGGGGAGTGGAAGTCGACCGTGTTGCGAAAGGTCTCATGGCAATGGGAATCCAAAAGGGCGAGAAGGTAGCCGTATGGGCTACGAACGTTCCCGATTGGATTACACTTATGTTTGCGACTGCGAGGATAGGTGCGATTCTTCTTACAATCAACACGAACTATCAGGCTGCGGAGTTGGATTATGTCCTCAAACAGTCGGATATGGAGAATCTGTTCCTCATCAACGGTGTCAGGGATACCGATTATGTAGACACAGTTTACAAACTCATCCCCGAACTCAAAGTACAGCCCAGGGACGGATTCCATTCGGAAAAATACCCTCACCTGAAGAGAGTTGTCTTCCTCGGTCCCGAAAAATACCGCGGAATGTACTCCATGTCCGAGGTCAAATCCAAGGCTGTCGAAATCGGCGATGACGAATATCAGGAGAGGAAAGATTCCGTCGATGTTCACGATGTTACCATGATGCAGTACACCTCAGGAACCACAGGATTCCCGAAAGGTGTTATGCTCACCCATTACAACATCGCAAACGACGGTTATTGGCTCGGAGCGAACATGAACTACGGTCCCGAAGACCGTCTTTCACTCAACGTTCCGTTATTCCACTGTTTCGGATGCGTCCTCGGTGTGATGGCATGTATCAACCACTGTGTCACAATGGTGTTCTGCGAAGTGTTCAACCCCGTAGATGTCATGACATCCGTTGAAACCGAGAAATGTACGTCGCTTTACGGTGTACCTACGATGTTCATCAACATCCTCAATCACAAACTGTTCAACAAGTTCGATTTCTCGTCACTGAGAACAGGTATCATGGCAGGATCCCCGTGCCCCATCAAGGCAATGGAGGAAGTTGTCGACAAGATGAACATGAGGGAGATCACCATCGTCTACGGACTTACGGAAGCATCTCCCGGAATGACACAGACACGTTACGATGAACCCTCGCTTGAAAAGAAGTGTTCGTCCGTAGGAAAGAAACTTCCCGGAGTGGATGTCGTTATTCTCGATCCCGATACAAACGAACCCTGTCCCGACGGAAAGATCGGTGAGTTCTGCTGTAAAGGATTCAACGTGATGAAAGGATACTACAAGATGCCCGAGGAAACCGCCAAAATCATCGACAGCAACGGTTACCTCCACTCGGGAGATCTCGGATACAGGGATGCGGAAGGTTACTTCTACGTCACGGGAAGAATCAAGGACATGATTATCCGCGGAGGAGAGAACATCTACCCCAAGGAAGTCGAAGATTTCCTTTACCGCTGTCCCGGAATCAAGGATGTTCAGGTTATCGGTGTGCCGAGTCAGAAATACGGCGAACAGCCCGGTGCCTTTATCATCAGGGAGGAAGGCGTGGATCTTCAGGAACAGGATGTTCTCGAGTTCTGCAAAGGACAGATTGCGTGGTACAAGACCCCGAAGTACATCGCATTCGTCAACGAATTCCCGATGAACGCTGCGGGTAAAATCCTCAAGTACAAGATGAGGGAAATGGCCCACGAGATGTGGCCCGACGCCTAATAAACCCAGATGTGGACTTTCATATCCATCGGACCTATGACGGCCTGAGTGCATTCGTACTCGGATGACAGGCCGTCATAGGCCTGTCTTTCCATTTTTACTGTGTGATTGTTGTAATCGACAGTCATTTCGTAACCGTGTATTTCGGGAATCATATCATCAAGCATATCTTTCAGAAGAGACGACATTTTTTCTTCTTCACCCGAAGACATTCCCGCCGCCACGAGCATTGCGATAGGAAGAACCTGAGTATCCGTCGTATCGAGAATAACCGAAGAACTTACTTTCACGCTGAAAAGATCCTCACAGACTTTCTTCGCCATCGGTTCGTCTCCGATGCCGTCCGACCCGTCGTAAGCAAACAATGTAACCGATACGGCGGACAGAAGCATAAGAAAAATAATCGCATCGATGATTGCAATGTTCCCTTTTCTGTCATTTCTCAGTGCCAATATACCACCTCATAGGTTGCAAGAACAGAAGAACCGTCGTTTCCGTAAAGTCTCAGTGTACCTTTTTCGGATGTAACGTCATCGGAATCCGTCGAACCGTATGTAAATCTCCTGGAATCATCGAACAGATTTCCGACGGGACTGATATCGACTCTGATTCCTTTGAGATCGTATTTGATGCAGGTTTCCTGCATTTCTTCCGTAATATCCCCGGAAATCTTGCCGTCTACTATTGAGAATTCGAGGTATGATGTATCGATCGATACACCGCTGTTCTCCGGAAGCTGATGATACGCAAACAATCCGATGAATACCGTGACTGCGATGAGAACGATCATCATCGCGACCATGGCTTCCATGAATCCGCCTACGCCTTTTCTGTCCTTTATCATAGTACATAAGTCGTTGATAAGGACGATATAAGGGGGATACTACTGTTAGCGGTAAGTCATACGCCGCGGAGATAATGTCCTGTGTTGAGAGTACCGCCGCAGAGTCTTCTGATTTCCTCGTTGTATTGGAGATCTCTCTCCGCAAATGCTTTGCAGACAAGCGAAGCCAACTCCGCAGGACGTTTTCTCAGGTCGATACCGAATGAATCGACACCTGCCTTCTCCAAATCACTGAGATAGTTTACAAGCATCAGATCCGATGAATTGAGGATGTGTGCGAAACCTGTCCTGTCTCTGTAGACGGGGAAGGAGTATCCTTTGTCGTCTTTGATGGAACCGTTCCTGAGATGGGGGTCTCTCGTAACCATAAGTTCGATACGGCCGAAAGCCATCATCTCGACTTTTCCGGGATATCTCGAAACAAGATCCTTAATTTCCGCTTTGGAAAGTTCCACAGAAATCGTTGTCTGGTACATTATGTCGGGGAAGTATGAGTTGAACATATTGGCGAAATAACTGCCGTAGATTCTGTGTCCTTCGGCAGCCTCAAACTGACCCATGTTGTGGACCATTACAGGTATTTCCTTATTTTCGGGAATATTCTCGGAATATGAGAATCTCGGAAGATACATCACGCACTCGACATTGTTTTCTTTGCATCTGGCATATGCTTCTTCAAAGTCCTTCCCGTCGTAGTAGACGCGGTCTGCGTAAGGCAGAACGACATCCAGAACTTTGAGTGTGGAAACGTAGAATGAAAGTTTCGAAGGATTCTTTTCACGTTCGATTTTCGGTGCGGAAACCTTCACTGCGGAACGTTTCGTATTTCCAGTGAGCTTCGGAGGACGTCCTACAAGATTTTTCACTTCGTCGATACGCGGATCGTATGTCCTGTACACATCGTATGTTCCGTCATTGATCTTGAACGGCGATGTAACATCCGTTCCGGATGAGAGAATTTTGAACCCTCCGATTTTCATATCGCCGTCGAAGAGAGATATTCCGTCGCCCATGTGCAAATCCGTACCGTCGACGGAGAATTTCTTGTTCTTCACCTTGACTTTCTTTATGAAGAGCCCTCTGTTGTCCGGGTATGTTGACTGTACAAGTGACGAAACACCTTCCATGTATCCGTGGCAGAATCCTCTGTTGAACACTGTTTTGAGAAGTCCCGTGACTTTTTCAAGTTCCGGATCTTCGGGATTTTTGTTAGCAAGCGAATACGCACGGGATGCAAGATAGGCATACGCTTCGCTTCTCATTCTTCCTTCGATTTTCACGGATGTGATGCCTATGTCTCTTAACTTTCCGAGGTAATCGATGCAGTACATATCCGCATTGCTGAGAATGTATCCCGTTCTGTCTTCCGCTTCGTATTTCTTCCTGCAGGGCTGGGCGCATTCTCCGCGGTTTCCGCTTCTTCCGCCCACGATGGATGAAAATAAACATCCTCCGGACTGACAGTAGCACATTGCACCCTGTACGAACACTTCCGTTTCGATAGGAGAATCTTTCACAATCTCGGCAATTTCATCGAATGTGAGTTCTCTCGCGAGGATAGCTCTGTCGAGACCGTTCTCGGCACACCACCGAAGACCCGCTTTGGAATGAATCGCCATCTGGGTCGATGCGTGTTTTTTGATCGGAATGTTTTTGATCGCTTTCAGAAGACCGATATCCTGAATGATGACGGCATCCGCACCGATGTCTTTCAGATACTGCACGAATGCTACCGCTTCTTCCATTTCGGAGTTTTTGATCAGTGTGTTTAC
>CAVFUJ010000082.1:0-5437 GCA_963625795.1 Anaerovoracaceae bacterium | reverse complement strand
GTCGGTAGGTTCTCCTATGAGAGGGGACATCATCAGCATTGACGAAACGAACTGTGAAGAAATGCTTCCGTCGATTTCGATTCTTCCGCCTCTGACAGGTCCCGTGATTTTAATCGGAGCTTTTCCGTCATTCGATTCGCATTTTACACCGCATTCTTTCAAAGCATTGAGAAGCGGACCCATCGGTCTTTTGCGGATGGATTCGTCGCCTGTAATTGTTGTCTGAGAATCAAACAGTGCGGAGATTCCCGTCATCAATCTCATTGTTGTACCTGAATTCAGGACATCGATTGTTTTATCGGGTGCGTGGATTCCGTTTGATTCAACACAGATCTGATTATCCGTCCAATTTACCGTAATTCCCATAGATCTTACGGCATCTGCGGTCGCTCTTGTATCTAAGGAATCCAACGGATTGGATATGATGCATTTTCCTGAGGAAAGTGCAGCCATAATTATCGCTCTGTGGGTGTAGCTTTTGGACGCAGGCGGCGATACGGTGCCGTTTGCGTTTCCTCCCGAGAATACAATATCCATCATCTCGTCTCCGTAAGTATGCAGTCAGGTGAGATTTTTTCCGCAATCTCTTTTCCTTTTCCTTTTTCGGTAAGTATTGTCATCGACGGCCCCGTACCTGAGATTCCCGCTGCCAATGCACCTGCTTCCAATGCGGAATCGATAAAATCGGGGACATTTCCTATCATTTTACTCATGTGTCTCCCGTTTTCCGTGAGTATTTTCAGGTAATCCGTTCTGATTCTCGGCAGCATTTCTCTGTAAATATCGGAAAATTCCGCATATTTTTCTTTCGGAATCTTACTCTTTACTGTTGATTTATCAGGTACGCAGATTATAACATCGTATTTCGGAATGTCATCTCTGCTGATGATTTCATCCGTTCTGTTGTCTGTAACTATCAATCCGTCCAATGCGCATCCGCACGCATCGTCGAACGATCCTGTTATAGTGACTTTACATTCTCTGGCACATCTTACGCCAAGCCTGATAAGCTCGACGGGATCCATTTTTTCTCCGAATGCATCTAAGACTGCGCCGATTGTTGCGTTACAGACGGAACTTGAACTTTTCAGTCCGACCGAAGGAGGAATTTGGGTTTTTACTTCAACGTAATAATTTACAGATTCCTGCCCTATCTGTTTCAGAGTATCTCTGATACACGTTTTCACGAGATCGGGACTCATGTTCGGTCTGTCGATAAGATTTACTTCTGTTTTATCGGAATCCGAGAAAGTTACTTCTGTTTTCAGCCCGACACCGATTGTGGAACCTATTCCGTACGGAATTGCATTCAGAACCGATACCGCACCGTGTGATGTTCCGCGTCCTTTCATCGGATTGCCTCCCTCATTACATTGTGATCCGGCTTTTTTCCGAACCAAAGACGGAATGACTCCGCACCCTGTCCGATGAGCATTTCGCTGCCGCCGATGAGTCTGCATTTCTTTTCTTTTGCTTTTGTTATCAACGGCGTATCGCGGCCGTAGACCATATCGAATATGATTTGTTTTGAATGTAAATCGCCGATATCCGAAGGATATTCTCCGTCGGTGAGACCTATCGGGGTGCAGTTTACGACGATATCGAATTTTCCTGCAGTTCCTTTGTATGATTCGCATCCGAAATCACTGCATACTGCGTTCACATGATTTTCGGTTCTTCCCGAGATTGAAACATTGCATTCTGCATTTGTGAACGTGTATGCGGCCGCACGTGCCGCACCGCCTGTACCCATAATCAGTACGTTCTTTCCTTTGAGTTCAATCCCTGAAAATGCGTACAATATACCCACATGATCGGTATTGTCGCCGGTGAGTTTTCCGTTATCGTTGATTACCGTGTTTACGGCACCGATATGTTTTGCCGCCTCGGATAACGAATCCATCTGATTCATTACACTCTGTTTGTACGGGATTGTAACGTTCAGTCCGCGGATGTTGTATTCTCTCATGACATCTCCGAGATGTTCGATATCCGGCGATTCAAACGTCAGGTAGATTCCGTTGATTCCCGTTGCTTTGAACGATGCGTTATGCATCGCAGGGGATTTGGAGTGTGAAAGAGGATTTCCCGTGATTCCTGTAATTGCACAGTTATCTCCCAATTTCTCCAATTCATCCGCACTGAGCTGACCGGGTGCGGTAGGTATTCCGACGTATCCGAATGTGAATTCGTTACTGAGGAGTGACTGTCTGATACGCGTAATCTTTCCGATTTCTCCCATTCCGAGGATTACGTGTTTTCTTTTCAGATTCCCGGATGCAGTCATTATCGAATGTAAATCCGTGAATGAAGAGGCCGTGAATGCACCTTTGGAAATCTCCTGATCTCCTTCCGAGAGTAAAGATACAATTTCATCCGAATCCGGTGTTTTGTTAAAATCATGGATTGATTTGATTTTCCTGTACGGTATTGTTACGTCACGGTTGCCGACATCGACAATACCTTCGAAACCTTCCGGTATGATATCGATATCTTTTCCGCAGAGTGTCAGTACGGTATTCCTGTCGGAAACAGGTATGTCATCGAAGACATCCGTGCGGATCTCATGCATATCCGATTCCGTTTTCAGAGGAACCCGAGAACCGTACGTGGTGCAGATTCTCATTTACATCTCCGAGATGGATTCTTCCACGGACATTCCGAAGTGTCTTCCGCCTGTTTCGATTTTTGCGAGAATCCTGTCTCCCGCTTTGATCTTTGTAACGGATTCGGAACCGTTCTTCTTCACGAGTTTGATTGTTTCCGCATTCTGAAGCATTACAGTGTACTCTTTCGAACCGTCTGTTGCGGTGACCATAAGAAGCGGTCTTTTTTCGACTTTGCATCTGCCGATTGAAGCAACTCTTGTTTCGCCTTTACCGTCACAGAGCAGTACGCTGTCTCCGCTTCTGAGTTCGGAGAGGTATCTCGTACCTCTTCCCGGTACTTCGATGTATGAATGCACCGCACCTGCGTTGACTCTGAACGGTCTGCTTGCGACGTACCCGTTGTCTTCGCTTTCCGATTGTACAAGAAAGAGGCAGTTTGAGTATGAACCTATGAGCATACCTTCTCCGGGAGACATCATGCTGCATGTGTCGATACATACTCTGTCACCCATTTCGATCGGTGTTACGGATACGACTGTAACCTCAGTAAGTTCTTCTTTCGGACTTACCGTGAGCATATCGTTGAATTTTGTCAGATCCATAGGATTGCCGATATCGATTACGATGCCGTCTACACCTTTCTCCATCGTTGTGAGGTAGAGTTTTGCGTCATGAGTGTCTTTTGCCGATGCGTATACTTCCGTTCCGCTTCCGCCGAATTTCGCGATGAGATTCTCGAGAGGAATAACGGTCCAATCCGATGTTTCGACAATAACCGCTTTCTTCTTTCCGGCCATACCCATAGCTTCGGATTGGGATTTCGGATCGTCTATGTTCATCGAAACGAATGAACCGTCGATAAATTCGCCGTTACGTGTGTAGACTGCGTCCATTTTACCGAGATCTTCGAAGCTTTCATCTCCTTCTCTGAGGATGAATCTGCATATTCCGGCTTCGAGACCGTTTGTAACGTATTCCTTTCTTGTTTCGCGGTCATCGGACCTGTCGGCCCTGACAATCAGTTTCTTCATACGGATCACTTAATGAATTTGGCTGCTTCTTCAACGGAATAGCCGTCCAACACTATACTTGAGATGGCTCTTGTTATTCCGTATACGTTCCTGTTCTGGAAGACGTTTCTTCCTATGGATACACCGTGACCTCCGGCTTCGATTGAATCGTGAACCATGTTCAGGATATCCATGTCGGAATCCATCTTGGGTCCGCCTGCGATTACGACAGGTGCCAATGCACCTTTGCAGACTTCTCTGAACGAGTCGATATCTCCGGTGTAACTCACTTTCACAATATCCGCACCGAGTTCGGATGCGGCTCTTGCGCAGTGTGCGATAGCTTCGGGATCAAAGGCATTCCTGATTTCGGGTCCGCGGGGATAGGCCATGATGATGAGCGGCATTCCCCAGTCGTTGCACTGTTCCGAGATTTTTCCTGCGGTTTCGAGCATGGAGGGTTCGTCCTCCGAACCGAAGTTGATGTGTATGGAAACGGCGTCTGCACCGTATTTGATTGCTTCTTCGATTGTTGTAATCTGAACCTTGCTGTTTCTCGAAGGTCCGAGATCCGTGGAAGCGGAGAGGTGCATGATAAGTCCGACATCTCTTCCGGATTTACGGTATGAGTATCTGATGAGTCCCTTGTGCATCAGTACGGCAGTCGCTCCGCCGTTTGATACGTCGTCCACGGTCTGTTTCATGTCGATCAATCCTTTCTGAGGGCCGATCGATATTCCGTGGTCCATAGGAACAATCACCGCATTACCGGTTTTCCTGTCGGTTATCCTTTCCATTCTTATGCTCTTTCCATACATCTGAGATGCCTCTGATTTTTTCGATTTAGTCTTTGTATATTTCTTTATCTATTTTTGCGAAATATTTTCTGCCCGAATCCATGATTGATACGAATCTTTCGGGATCATCGCTTAAAGATGCTTCTCTGAGGTCGTTGACTGCTTTTGTGAACAGATCCCACATTTCGTCTCTGTGGGAATTCATATGCTGGATTTCATAGTATAACATCGGATCTTCGGATGCTACCGATACGTTTGTATCGAGACCTTTGTTAAAGGTTGTCGATGCAACCGTTTTCAGATCTCCGAATGTGTATCCGCTGTTACCGAGTACGGTGAACAGCGCTATGTTTACGGCATGTGTCAGACCGAGTACGTATGACATATAGCCGTCGTGTTCGGAGATGTCCATTACTCTTATGTTTCCTCCGAGGTCGCCGAACATTGAAACCGTTTCGTCTACGGCGGTTTTGTTTCCGCAGTCGCATACGATGAGATTCCTGCTGAACATAGATTTGGCCGACGGTCCGAACATAGGGTGGATCGAACATACTTTTCTCTTTGATGCCAATTCTTTCAGAGTACTCACAATCGGAGTTTTCAGGGATGTGAGGTCGAATATCAGAGCATCTTTTCTGCATATGCCGTCTAATTCTTTCAGGATTGACTCCGTAAGATGAATCGGAACGGAGACAATGACTACATCGCAGTCGGAGCAGTCTTCGATTGTTTTTCCGTTGTTTACTGCGGGATCGATGATTACGACGGAACTTCCGTTTTCTGTCATCAGATCGGACATCCATGCACCCATCTTTCCCGCACCGCCGATTATCGCAACATGTTTTCCGACGTTCTTCTTCATCAGTCTCGATTCGGATTCGACAGCCTCGGCAATCAATGCCGAGGCTACCGTTTTCATCGTTTCTTCGCTCAGACCTTTCGAAGTGCCTTCGTTTACGTATCCGGCGATGACTTTTTTCTCGACTTCGGGATTCCTCAGAGGTTTGTGCGTTTCGATTTT
>CAVFUJ010000081.1:804-5642 GCA_963625795.1 Anaerovoracaceae bacterium | reverse complement strand
CTACTACAGAGGATACAACATCATCGTTCCTACGGACGGAGTGGATTCTTTCACCGAAGAAGATTATCAGGCAGGTCTGAAGTATCTTAAGGAAGTCTACGGCGCGGTTATTTCCGATGTGGATACAATAACGAGGGAATTCTGACCATGGACTGCCGTAAAGACATCGCCGATCTGATGTCGTTATGTGTCGGATGCGGTAAGTGCAGGGAAGTCTGTACGTCATACCGTCACGGAGGGTGCGATCCTACTGCCGTGATGCAGGGCGACCTTTCCAAAGCGAAAGGATGTCTTACGTGCGGATACTGTAACGATGTGTGTGAGCATACAGTGCCGAAGAAGGTCATGATGTACGCCGCATGTATTGCGGGAAACGTGAAAGTGTCAGATGTTTATTACAAAACGGGATACAACCTCCCTCCTGCGGAGGGAGGTACCGTCCCGCTACCTCCGTACCGTGACAGTTCAGACGATGTTCTCATGCCCGGATGTCTGACTGTTTCATCCGCACCTTTTCTGGAGTATTCCGCAGCGAAAGCGTTGGAGTTAATCGGAATACATGTGAAAAGATTCGACGGCGGGTGCTGCGTATATCCGATACCGTTCAGGTCGATGACAGATTCGGAAAGAGATGAAATCAAACGTTCCCACATTGATTTCACAGGTCGGATGTACAACATATGTCCAGGATGCAGGGATGAGATGGCATCTGTATGTGAGACGGAGCACATCATTGAGCCGCTGTACAGAAATATTGAGAAAATTAAGAAATTACCGGGAGTAAAACTCAGAGTGGCGTCAATGCCCGGATGCGGCCTCAGACATCAGAAAGAGATGTTCGATGATATTGTAAAAGCATGCGGATGTATTATCGAAGATACCGAACAGGGATGCTGCGGAAAAGCGGTACCGGGGATATCCGAAGAAGTGATGAAAGAAAGGCAGGATTCGATGAAAGACGTCGATGCTGTGACAGTCGGATGTCCGTCGTGTTTCGCGAGATACGACGGATACAAAAACGGTGTACCTGTGCTGTACATAGCGGAGTTGGTCTGTCTTGCCGCGGGGGATAAGATTTCACCCGGACTGCATAAAAATCCGTTCCGCTGATTATCGGTTTTTCTTTTCTTCGTTTTCCTTGTATCTTCTGATGCACAGTTCTATGCCGTGGGCATAGCTTGCGAATTCACGGGAGTCGACTTTGGATGCGAGATATTCGATCATCTCACGCGGTAATGTTACACTCAGTGACACCTTCTTCTCTCTGTTCGCCATGCCCGACAGACAATTATAATATGATATAAATCATTACAATTAAGTTAATTGTATTTAAATTATGTTCGGTGTAAGACATTGTTCCGTGTGTATGCGGTTGAATGCACTCAGGATTTTCCTACCTATAAAGGGCGGATTACTTTGTCCGGAACGGAGCGGTTCGGACGTACCTTTATTTATCTAATAGAGTAATCACAGAACATTCATCTGTACATCATTGAGATGATGTCAAAAATTTCAGAGGTGAAATTAAGATATGAAAGATAATATGAAACTGATGTTCGCTTTCGTCATTGCTGCGTTTGCGGTGATTGCATGTGCGTTCATCATTTCCGATGCCGGTGATTCGTCGGCGACGGGCACCAATGAAGCATCTGTCACGATAGACTCTACGACGATAGAATATGCGACATTGGCTGAGGCTGTAACGGCGGCACAGGCAACGTCAGGTAAGATAGTTACAATTACCCTGCTGAAAGACGTTACCACCAACGGCGTGCTGGCATTCACCAAGGCGGGAGATTATACCCTGGATATCGGAACATTTACAGTAACCCAGGGCGAAAAAGGATATATGGTTACAGCAGGAGGAAGTACCCCCCCCAAATATCCTTTTGATACCATCAACACTGATGTAAAACTTACCATCAAGGGAACAGGGACATTCAGTTCTGAATACGGATCGGTTTTCAAGTCCTACGGCGTTATGATTTTCGACGGACCTACCGTGAACTACAAGCAAATTGCCAGTAATTATTCAATCTTCAAGGTCGATGAAGGTTCTTACCTTACGGTTAACAGCGGTACATTCAACCTCCTCAAAGACGAAGACAACAAGGTCACCAGGGTCATGCAGACCTACGGTACAACCGTAATCAACGGCGGTACCTTCAACGGCGACATCGAACTCTGGCATTGGGGTACGTATGCCTCGACGGTCACAGTCAAAGGCGGTACGTTCAACGGAAAGTTCCTCATGCGCGAGAACACTTCTGAATACTCCGAAACGGCCCTCACCGAAAATGATAAGTTCGTCGATTTCGAAGCACACATCGGAAATCAGTATTTCCGTACTCTTGCCGATGCAGTTTCTGCTGCATCTGCAGATTCCACCGTGACTCTGCTGAAGAATGTCAAGCTTTCTTCGATGCTCACCATCTCCAAGAAGCTTACCATCGACGGAGGTAATTTCACCCTTTCCGCTTCCGATTCTTTTACTGACGGTAGGTTGATCGATATCGATGCGAACGGAAACCTTACTCTGAAGAACATCACTGCGGATGCGAATAACAAATGCAGGACAGTGTACTGTAATGGTGGAACTTTGACCGTCGCTGACGGCACCAAGATTACCGGCGGAAATACTGCCGACAGTTACATCGGCGGCGTCTACATGACCGGAAAATCTACGTTCTACATGACCGGAGGAGAGATTTCCGGCAATAATGTGTCCGATAAATACAAGAGTGACGGGTACATACAGTACTCTGCGGATTTGTGGATCGGTTCCGAAGCACACGGATGTATTTCCGGCGGAAAAGCCGTCAATGTGTTTGTCAACAGCAACCCCAGCGCTTCTCCCAGTGCCGGCTTAGATCAGACTGGCGGAGAGATTGGAACTGTCTTTGTTGAGTGGGACGGAGCAAAGAACGTCGGGGTTTTTGTCTACACCGGCGGTACAGTTACGTTTATTATTATGGCAGCCAACAGTGATGATGGAAACCACATTTACGAGACTAAGACTCCTGTTAAAGGAACGACCTACAAAATGTCTGCAGAAGCATCCGTCGGGGATGTAAGCTATGCTTACCTTAAGGATGCTGTTGCAGCAGCTAATTCAGCAGGTAGCAACGTTACAATCAATGTGCTTAAAAGTACTACTGTTTCCGAAAATATAACGATTAACAGCAACGTCGCTGTTGCAGTCGGCGACAGTATTGTATTAACTGTATCCGGAGGCAAAACACTTCTTGTGGGTGGTGCTGTTACACTTGGAACTGGAAGTAAACTTGTACTTGAACAGGATGCAGTACTCACAGGTACGGTAAAGGGACCTGCATCAGGATCCACTGAGAACGTACTCAAGGCAAGCGGACTTAAAGCAGGTTCGGGCGGAGTAACAATCGCCGGTGGATCCATCTCCATCAACGGTACGATTTTAGGCGAAGGCACAACAGAGGCAGCGGGAGCAACCGTCACTGTTTCCGGAGATTCAGTAAAGATTTCTGGTTCTCTTGATTCCAGTGCAAATATGGTCATTGACGGAACCACCAAGGTTACTCTGACCGGAGATTTTACAAACAACGGTACTATTGAATTGAAGGACACTGCTGCAATTGTTGCGGATGAAACTGCATCCAGTGCAACAATCAAGAATGGCGGATTGTTTATCGATACGCGTGCAGCTGATGCAACAGATGCTCCGCTGACAGCCGAAACCGGCGGAAAAGTCGCTGTGATGAATGAAAGTACTGCAGGTAAGTACTCCGGTTCTACGAAAGTTACGTTTTATAATGAGAAGATAGAGATATCAATCGGCGGCAATCACACTTATAACGGTTCGCCGATTGTACCTACTGTACACGTCGGTTATTGGGCAGGTGGGGATGTACCTACAGATTTGAGTACAGATTGTTATAGACTGATTTATTCCAACAATACGAATGCAGGTACAGCCACAGTGAGGGTCGTGTCTACGGGAAATACGATTGCTTTCCCGGCTACGGAGGCGACCTTTACTATCAGCCCGAAGTCAGTTGACATCACAGTCAGTGAAATCAGTGCTGAAACTTACAATGGGTCGGAACACACACCCACACCTACCGTAACAGCAGACGGCGTTACATTGGTATTGAACACCGATTACACTTTGTCTTACAGCAACAACATCAATGCAGGTACTGCGACGGTTACAGTTAATCATGTGACATCCGGTTCCAACTACACATTTACTGATAAGTCGGCGACCTTTACTATCAACGCTCTCAATCTTACCAGTATAACTGTTGAAAAACCGTCTGAGGAAACATATGACGGAACATCAAAGACTCTGTCAAGTGTCACTGTCAAAGGTTCGGACGGTACAAAAGAGTATACGTTGACGACCGGTGACTATGATCTCACTGCTATAACTCAGACCGATGCGGGAGAATACGCAATAACAGTAAATGCCAAATCCGGCGG
Organism: Anaerovoracaceae bacterium; assembly: GCA_963625795.1. Taxonomy (GTDB): domain Archaea; phylum Thermoplasmatota; class Thermoplasmata; order Methanomassiliicoccales; family Methanomethylophilaceae; genus Methanarcanum. Next base: position 1,184 of record CAVFUJ010000081.1, on the reverse strand, counting down.
TAACTTTACCTTCACCGAGAATTCCGATACAAAGTTTGTCATCAAGAAGAAAGTACTTGTCGCAGGTGACCTTACTGTGACACCTTCGACCCATACTTACAACGGTTCCGCAGTTAATGTAAGTGTGTCACTTAACAGTCCTCTGTCTCTCGGAGCGGGAACGTTAACATGTACTTACGCCAAGGGCGGGGTGGCTGTTGATGAAATAAAAGGCGCAGGCACGTATACCGTCACTGTGACCGTACCGGCCGATGCCAAGAACTTTGAGGCAGGAACTGCTAATCTGACGTTCGAGGTCGGCAAGAAGACACCCGTTGCAGAAGACTTCAGCATTACTGTTGCAGGTGCAACTTATGACGGAAGCGGACACGGTGCAACCG
>CAVFUJ010000081.1:0-775 GCA_963625795.1 Anaerovoracaceae bacterium | reverse complement strand
ACTCTAAAGACAGCAGCGCTGCTACAACGGTTCTGCCTGTGGATGCCGGAACTTATACTGTAACTTTCGATGTTGCAGAGGGAGATAACTTCTCGGCTGCGACAGATCTTTCTGCAGGTGAGCTTACCATCAGTCAGAAGACGGTTACAGTTCAGATAGATGCAATCGGCAATCAGACTTATGATAAGGGTGGCGTCACACCTACGCTTGTTATCACGACCAGTGAAGGCGATGCTCTGAATTTGACAAGAGATTACACAGTGTCTTACAGTAACAACAACAAAGTGGGAATTGCAACAGCAACCGTCACGAAAGTATCGACATCGAACTACACTTTCAATGATGCACCTGCAACCTTTACCATCGTTCCGAAGTCAGTCGAAGTCACGGTCAGTGCTATCGATGCTAAGACTTACAGCGGATCGGCTTTCACACCAGAACCTACCGTAACAGCAGACGGCGTTACATTGGTATTGAACACCGATTACACTCTGTCTTACAGCAACAACATCGACGCAGGTACTGCGATGGTTACGGTTGCGTCAAAAGACGGTTCTAACTACACCTTTACAGCTACCGAGAAATCTTTCATCATCAACAAGAAGACGGTAACTGTTACCATCGGAGACATCATTGCTTCGGATTACACGGGATCGGAAATCATACCTGAACCGTCGCTTACGGTTTCGGACAGTGTCACACTGGAAACTACGGATTACACCGTGACATACAACAACAACATCAATGCGGGAACCAATACCGCAAAGGTGATTGT
>CAVFUJ010000080.1:0-5643 GCA_963625795.1 Anaerovoracaceae bacterium | reverse complement strand
GTATGCCGTGTCATGAGAATATCATGATGTTCCGTATGTGATGTTCTTATTCCGACTTAGCTTATATACAAGGGGCAGGATAACAACCGGCATGGCAAAACGCAACATCATTTCCGTCCTCGATATGAAGGACGATATGCCCCAGCTCGTAGAGCTTGCAGCAAAGCTCAAGAAGGAACGCGGCAACCACGGCGAACCGCTCAAAGGTAAAACGCTCGCGATGATATTCGAGAAACCGAGCACAAGGACGAAAATATCGTTCGATGTTGCCATGAGCGAACTCGGAGGACACCCTCTGTATCTTTCCGCAAGGGATCTTCAGTTAGATCACGGAGAAACCGTCGAAGACACGGCAAGAGTCATGAGCCGTTTCGTTCACGGTATTATGTACCGCGCATTCGACTACAAGATGATGGACAGACTCGGCGACAGTGCCACCGTACCCGTTATCAGCGGTTTGGACAACCTGGAACATCCCTGTCAGGCACTTGCCGATATGCTTACAATCAAAGAACACCTCGGCTCGTTCAAGGGAAAGAAACTTGTCTATCTCGGAGACGGAAACAATGTGTGCAATTCACTTCTGTATGCATGTGCCATCATGGGAGTCGATATGATTGCATGCTGCCCTGCGGTAAGGATGCCCAACGCCGAGATTATGCTCGGAGCCGCACGTATCGCGGATCAGAACGGAAGTAAAATCCTTGCTTCGCACGAGCCTACGGAAGCATGTGTCGATGCAGACATTCTTTACACAGACACATGGATTTCAATGGGAGACAGCACATCCGAGGAAGTCGCAACGAAGATTTTCAGCAAGTATCAGATCAACAAAGAACTTCTCGCTCTCGCGAAACCCGACTGTATCGTAATGCACTGTCTGCCGTGTCACCGCGGACAGGAAATTACCGACGAAGTCATCGAAGGTCCGCACAGTGTCGTTTTCGACGAAGCCGAAAACAGGCTCCACGCTCAGAAAGCGATTCTTCTGACACTTCTCAAATGAGCTGAGAGGCGACCATATCCTCGACTATGTCGAGGAAACGGTCTTCCTCTCCCTCGGGGATTGTCGCACCCGCTGCGACGTTGTGTCCTCCGCCGTAACCGCCGACGAGTTCGGCGGCTCTGTTCATTACGACGGAGAGATCCAAACCTCTTTCTCCCAAAGAACGGTCCGCTCTTGCCGAGACTTTTATTCCGTCATCCGCCTTGGCGAATGCGATAATCGGCATTTTGTTATCGAAACCGTCCGTACTGAGAATCATTCCCGCAACGATACCCACAACGGTATCTCTGATTGTGTCTTTTGCGTCGAAGTACTGAATAAATCTTCTCTTTTGGATGAGATTGTTGTGTTTCACATACTGCAATGCGGATGAGATGTTCTTTCTGTGTTCCGCACGGTTTTTCTCCGCATCCGCCATTGCGGATTTCTCACCGAAACAGATTCTCACTCCCGTAGGTGCATCGTCGTATCTTCCGCAGGAATTGAGAACGGTGGCGAATTCTTTCGCATCCCTCAGTCCTCCGGTCATCGGGAATTTCGGTAAACTGTAGACTTCTCCTATGAGTATTCCCAAATCTTTCTCTTCAACCAAAGGAATCAGTGCGCTGCGGACTTTTTCTTTCTCTTCCGGAGATAAATCCAGCCATTTTCTGTTCCTTCCGTTCTCGGTTAAAGGAATTTCAAGACTGTCGAAGAATGCGTGACATCCGTGTGCATCGTCTGTCAGTCCTTTCAGATGTGGGTCGTTGCTGTATTGTATGAATTGTATCAGAGGTCTTGTGGCTCTTCCGAAGAGTCTGAGGTCTTTTTCTACGGTAACATCTCCGTTGTCGACTGCATCTTTCAGTACGACACGGTTCACTCCCAATAATCCGGAACCGGTACGGTCCTGAAGATCCCCGCACGCTCCTATTACACCGAGATAAGCCAAATCTATGTTGGAAGGGTCGATTGCTTTGGACACGAGATATGTTGTGGTTGCACCGCACGCTTCCACCGAACCGTCCATTCTGTAGGTGTGACAGTTTACATGCTCGATTATGCGGAAATCATCCAAACACAACTGTCCTCTTCTCCATCCGGGATCGGGTACGTGGTGATCGGAAACAACAACATTATCTCTCCTGAAATCGGAAAGATAACCGCTTCCGAGGTCTACTATCCAAACGATATCTGCTTTGGAATCGTTGATTGTGTGTATCGTGTCGCTGTCCATCTTGCTTGCGAACAGTAAATCATACTTCTTACCCAAACGTTCGCAGGTTTTGGACGCTATCGCAGCGGAAGATATCCCGTCGGCGTCGATGTGTGCGACAATCAGAACATCTTTTGCTTTCTTAATCATCGATGAGGCGCGTTTTGCGTCGGAAATCAAAGAACCGATGGGATCAGAAACCATTCTTCACCACCAGTCTTCTGTATGTTTCGTCGGCGACTCTTATGAGATTCACCGTATCCGCACGGTTGTATTCCGTCAGTAATTCTCTTGCTCTCGAATCTCCGCTGCGTTCCCATGCTTTCCAGAGACGGACTGCTTCGAAACCGTCGATGTCGACGATATCGTCGGATCTCTTCAGACCCAATTCTTTCTCTACGGTTTTCAGTCCTCCTTTGAATCCCGCCTTCTTACATCCGAATCTCAGGTCGAAATGGGGCATATCCAAATCCACGTTGGGAAAACTGTTTCTTAAAACCGGAACATCGAAGCATCTTCCGTTGAAAGTTACCAATAACTTCACGCCTTCCAATGCTTTCGATAATGATTCGGCATCCAAATCGATACCGTGTGTAAGTGTACATGTTTCATCCTTCCTGTGTACTGTAACAACGGTAACAAGAGAATCTCTCTCGAGGCCGTCGGTTTCTATGTCAAGATAACCGGCATCGTCGCGGAATCTGTCGTACAGCCTCCACTGTTCTCCCGGAGCTAACATTTCACCCAAACCGTAACAGTCTCTTTCGTCGAGAAGTGTGTATGCTTCCCTGAACAGAAGATCGCAGTCGGATTTCTTCTTCTCCTTGATCCCGGGAATCTCGGAAGCATCCATAAAATCGTTCCATGTGAGGATACCGGATTCCCAAAGCTTACATTCCCTGCCCTTCCCGATGCCTTTCGCGATTTGGAATGTATGCTCGATCATCTTATCTGCGGAACAGGAATCCCGCTAAACTATATTTCACTGATGTAAGATATCGGGGAACATGGATTCCTTGGAGATCATACCGGGCGTGAGGGTCACGGAGGAGAGATGTCTTCTTCTCGATGACGGACCTACGGTTGTGCTCGGAGATCTCCATCTCGGTTACGAGAAAGCACTGGAAGAAGACGGAATGTTTCTTCCCCGTATCAACACGGAATCGATAAGAGAGGAACTCAACCGCATTATCTGCAAGTATTCTCCCGCACGTATTGTTTTACTGGGAGATATCAAGCATGATTTCAAGAGAACAAGATACGAAAGCAGGGACGAAGTCCGTAAAATCATAGATCTTCTGATGAACGCTGCCGAAGTTATTGTTGTTAAAGGAAATCATGATAACTTTTTACAGAACATACTGCAGGATACAGGCCTGATGGCTGTGGATTACGTGGATCTCTGCGGTTTCAGAATGGAACACGGTCATGTGGATTCCGGAAAACGTCCCGTGATTATCGGACACGAACATCCTTCGGTGAAAATTGCGGGTGCTTTGTCCGGAGGTGTGAAAGTTCAGTGTTTCCTGTATCTGAAGAAAGAAGGGATATTGGTTATTCCTCCGTTTTCTCCGCTCTCTTCCGGAACCGATTTAACCTTGGCGGGACCGGAATCGTTTATGTCTCCCGCATGCAAGGATGCGGACGTGCTGGATGCCGAAGTTTACGGTGTGACGGAGTTGGGGATTCTTCCGTTAGGCAGATTGGGGGATATCGAGGACATCGAAATCTGACGTGCTAACAACGTTAAGAGGGATAGTTTTAAATACCCCTTTAATATACGCGCGTAATATAGGTTGTGGACATATATTCCATCCATAAAACCCTTTATATCAATTGAAGCGAATCACTAACCCAACATCTTGCAGAAGATGGAGGAATTAGAAATGAGCGCAGAAATGGACGCACTTATCGACATTGTCGTAAAAGGTAAGATCAAAGAAGGAAAAGACGCAACACAGAAGTGCCTCGATGCAGGACACGACGCGAAAGACATCATCTTCAACGGTCTCTCCAAAGCAATGTCCATCGTCGGAGACAAATACGCTGCAAAGCAGTACTTCCTTCCCCAGGTTCTTCTCTCGGCAAACACACTCTACATGGGTCTCAACCTCGTTCTCCCTATGCTCACAGGAGCAGGCGGAGAGACAAAAGGTAAAGTTGTCCTCGCAGTCGTTGAGGGAGATGTCCACGACATCGGAAAGAACATCGTCAAAGCCATGCTCACAGGTCTCGGTCTCACGATCTTCGACCTCGGAAAAGATGTCCCGATCAAGGACATGGTTGAGAAGGCAAAGGCAGAGAACGCACAGATCATCGCAGAGTCAACCCTTATGACACCTACACTCGCAGGAATGAAAGAGTGTGAGAAGATCCTCGCAGAAGAGGGACTCAAGGGCAAGATCAAGACAATGATCGGTGGAGGAGCAACCTCGAAAGAGTTCGCAGACCAGATCGGTGCAGACGGATGGTCCTACGACGCAGTCGAGGCTTCCCACGTCGCATCCGCTTTCCTCGGAATCTGATTTCCGCAGAAAAGCATTCGACTTTCCCTCAAACCTCTTCCCCCCTTTCGGGGATTGTTCTCATAAATTTTCAGTGATTTTTCAGGCATCGGTTTTGCGGTTCCGATGTATACGGTATGTTCTGAGAAACCGATTTGTATTATACGGTATACATCATACGGTGCATACATGAAGCAGTCGGAATTCGATCAATGGGTTCAGGATTGGATCAAGAGAGAGAAGGATGCCGGAAGGAAATGCTTCGATGTCAAGAAGTCCGGCAGCAATTATTATGTGTATTTTCAGTCGACGAGATACAATGCGGAAACCAAAAAGAGAGAGAAAGTCTCCGGTTATTTGGGTAAACTCGTCGAAGGACAGGGTCTGATCGAACCTGACACCTACTCTGAGGATGACGAGAAGGCATCCGTCGCAAGGTACGGACTCGGTATCGATACCGGCGGTACGTTTACCGATGCGGTGATAATCGATCTCGATGACAACTCCGTTGTTGTGAAGAAAAAATCCCCTACGACACATCAGGATCTTTCAATCGGATTGTTCAACGCCGTGGATTCTGTTTTCAGGTCCACCGATATCAGACCTTCGGATATTTCTTTGGTGGGAATTTCCACAACACTGGCGACAAATTCGATTCTCGAGGGAAGCGGAGGAGAAGTGGGATTGATTCTCATCGGATGGGATCCCATGGAGCCCGTGAACTTCGGCGAAAAGATGCAGTTCTTCGTTAAGGGAGGATACGACAGCAAAGGAAAGCAGATTGCCGCCATGAGTAAAGACGAGGTAATCAAAGCGTTGGATGCCATGAAAGGAGAGGTCGACGCTATCGCGATTTCCGGATTGTTCGCAAATCTCAACCCCACACAGGAAAAGAAAGTCAAGGAACTCGCCAAGAATTACACCGGACTGCCTACGGT
>CAVFUJ010000079.1:0-5790 GCA_963625795.1 Anaerovoracaceae bacterium | reverse complement strand
CTTATCTATTTGTTTCTTTCATACGTAGTCTTGTGCATACGGCAGTAAAACCAAGCCGAAGCATGGGAGAGAATAGTATGGCATACGGCAACAAATTCGACAAAAACAGGCCTCCGCGCGAGTACACCAAGACTACATGCACAGCCTGCGGAAAAGAATGCGAGGTTCCCTTCAAACCTACCGAGGGCAAGCCCGTCTACTGCAAAGAATGCTATGCGATCCATGCACCTCCGAGAGAGGACAGACGCAGAAGATTCTGATCCCGAAAGGGATCCAAACCCCAAAAAACTACTTCCTCTTTGAGATGTTTCTTTTCACGGCCATATTCAGTAACAGACCGCTGAACCCGATTACTATACACACAACTCCGATGCAGAGAGGCAATGCGGTAATCATTCCGTAATCCATCAGATGCAGTCCGAGACCGATACAGAATACCATTACGCCGACGTAGAAGAGCATCCTCATCGAACGTGCGTCATACCACATCGGAATACCTCATAAAATACAAAGAAAAATGCCTGAGAATATCGACAGATAACACTGTCTGTCATTGTATCTCAGGCAGGTGCCGCCGGATTTATTCAGCGGATTTAATCGTCGTAGACGTATTCCCTGGGCTTCTTCACGTAGTTGTAGATGATGACTGCCGCGAGGTAAATAATTCCGGCTCCGATTACATATGCGTATGTCTGGAAATCCATTGTGATCGTCTCCTGGATTGCTGAAATGGTATAAATCACTTCAGTAAGCCGTCCTTCACCTCGGAGAGGTGCTGTACGTACATTGCGATTTTACCGTTACGGTAGAGAGGTGAAGATGTGCAGACATATTCCTTTCCTGTTTTGGGAATAATCTTGATTCTCTTGGATCTTGTTGCGATGTTTCCTTCGGTCTGTATGTCGCAGTCGTCACACGGGGATGTTCTTCCGAATAATTTGTAACATCTCGTTCCGATGGTTTCGTCTGCCTTCACGCCGAACGCGTTCGCACCCGCACGGTTGATCCAAACGATGGTGTGGTCTGTGTCGAGAATGATTATGATGTCATCTATCTCATCCAACACGATATTCAACAGCGTTTCTGCATATTCATTCTCATTCGCGGACATCATTTAAAGAATCCTGATATGAGTATAAAAACAATCGTTGTTGTCCTTACTCTGGGTCGTTATTCCGATAGGAATTTTAGCCTTCTCTACATTTTTATACGTTTATCATTTTACCGTTACCTACATGACCTACGATTTAGTTGTTGTCGGAGCCGGTCCCGCAGGATTGACGGCAGGCATCTACGCCAGAACGAAGATGATGGAAACAGTCGTTCTAGATGCAGGTGTCATCGGCGGACAGTTGGTGAGCCTCTACCCGGAGAAAGGAATTCATAACTACCCCGGATACGAGACTATTCAGGCCAGGAAACTCTCCGACAAACTCTACGCACAGGCGGAATCGCTGGGATGCGAGATCCGTGAGAAAGAGAAGGTCATGGAGATTGACGACGGTGAGGAAGAACTCATTGTCAAGACGACGAAGAACGAGTATCACACGAAATCAGTCATCGTAGCAATCGGAATGGGTATGTTCAAACCCAGGAGAATGGGCTGCGAAGGCGAGACGGAACTCGAAGGTAAGGGTCTGTCTTACATCCTTCCTCTGAAAGAGGAGATTGTGGGAAAGAAAGTTGTCGTCTTCGGCGGAGGCAACAGCGCCATCGAGATGGCTATGATGTCTTCTACGGTTACGGATACGACATTGGTTCACAGAAGACCCGAATTCAGGGCGGATGAGTCCAATGTGAAAGAACTTGCTTCCAGTAAAGTGAAAGCGATTATGAGTGCAAACCTCAAATCCGTTAACGGTAAAGACAAGGTTGAATCGGTAACACTCGTTCAGGGCGAAAAAGAATTCGACGTACCTGCGGATCTTGTTGTCATCAACATCGGAATCTCTTCGGATCTCGACGATCTGAAGAAATGGAACCTCGAACTCACCGAGAGCGGTCTGATTAAGGTTGGTTTCGACATGACAACGTCGAGACACGGAGTCTTCGCCTGCGGAGATGTTGTCGACTATCCCGGAAAATACAAACAGATTATCACGGGATGCGGCGAAGCCGGTACTGCCGTACTTTCGGCGTACAAATTCGTTAAGAAGCCCTATTGGGCATAAATATGCCTTAATCCGTTCGGTTGTTATGCCGAACGGATACGGCATCCTTTCTTTTCACAGATAATTTCTCCCGGAAGATTCTGCCGATCGTTACACGGTAACGTAACCGGAACAGAAATCATAAGAACTCAAAAATAAGGGTTTAAGGGGAAGGGGTTTGGTTCCTTTATCAGGAAATTCACTCTACGATTGCGGATGAAGGGCACTCGTCGATGCATGCACCGCAGTCCACGCATTTTCCTGCGTCAATGACTGCGATATCATCTACTGCGATTGCTCCCTGGGGGCATACGTCTGCGCATGCTCCGCATCCAACACATTCACTTCCGTTAACTGTCGGCATTTGAATTACCTCTGAATAGTGAACCGAGCATTTCGTATATAACGTTAAGGGATGGATTTTTTGGATTTCCTTAATTTTTTATCGGTTTTCTGCAATTTTTAGGCATAATTAATATGTAATTGTTGTCTGTCATTGCATAGAATTGTACATCAATGTACAGAAAAGTTATATATTGAATAGATATAGACCCTAATCATGGCAATCCCAAAAGATGCAAGAATCAACCTCTCACCGGAGGACATACCCAAAAAATGGTACAACCTCGCAGCCGAACTTCCCGACCTCAAACCCCCGTTAAATCCGGGCACCGGGAAGGTTGCGAAACCCGAGGACTTCAGCCCGATCTTCTGCAAGGAGATCATAAGGCAGGAAGGTTCCAAAGAGAGATACATCGACATACCTGAGGAAGTACGTGACAATCTGATCTACCTGAACAGACCCGCACCTCTTCAGAGAGCGTACAGGCTGGAGAAGTATCTCAAGACCCCCGCGAAGATTTACTTCAAAAGAGAAGACATGAGTCCTCTCGGAAGTCATAAAGGAAACACTGCACTCGCTCAGGCATACTACAATGCGGAAGCGGGTGTACACACTCTCACCACGGAAACGGGTGCGGGTCAGTGGGGAACCGCCCTCGCCATGGTATCGAATCTCTACGATATTGACACGACAGTGTTCATGGTCAAGGGAAGCTACATGGCGAAACCTCTGAGAAAGACAATCATCAACACCTACGGTGCGACAATATACGCTTCGCCCAGCGAATATACCGAATTCGGAAGGAAAATCCTGAAAGAACACCCCGACACATCGGGATCTTTGGGTATCGCAATCTCCGAAGCATGTGAAATCGCAGCAAAAGACGAACACATATGCTACTCGCTCGGAAGTGTGCTGAATCACGTGATGTTGCATCAGACCGTCATCGGACTTGAAACAATGCAGCAGATGGAGATCGGAGAAATCACTCCCGACTATGTCGTAGCATGTACCGGAGGAGGTTCGAACTTCGCAGGACTCACGTTCCCGATGATCGGAGAGAAGATCAGAGGCAAAGGATTCAAAGACACCCAATTCATCGCCGTGGAACCGAAGGCTGCGCCTTCGCTCACGAAAGGTGAGTTCAAGTACGACTACGGAGACACCGCGGGATTCACTCCTCTGCTCATGATGTACACTCTCGGAAGCGAGTTCGTGCCTTCCGCCATCCATGCGGGAGGACTGAGATATCACGGAATGTCTCCGTTGGTATCCGCAGCATACGATACGGGACTCCTTTCCGCAAGATCGTACGATCAGACCCAGACCTTCGAAGCCGGTGTAATCATGGCGAGAACGGAAGGAATCATTCCCGCTCCGGAATCATGTCATGCGCTGAAAGCCGCAATGGATCTCGCTCTCGAATGCAAGGAAAAGAATGAGGAAAAGACCATTGTCTTCTGCCTGTCCGGACACGGATTGCTGGATCTGTACGGATATGAGCAGTACCTCAACGGAACTCTTCCTTCTTCCGAGATCTGTTAATCCTCTTTACCGCATAGTTATGCGGTTCTCCCGTCCCGAAAGGGACGGGACATACCTCCCCGTTTGTTCCGTTTTTCGAAGGGAGGATACATCATTAAATAATATGCAGACACAGTTATTATCGGACTGATAACCCGCGATTACGAGACGGGAATCACCCTTTAAGGACGGTAGATAGCGATGGATGCGGCGATAGTTTCTCTCATCATCATAATGATCGGGGCAATCTTCCTGATCATCGAGGCCCTGAGCCCCGGTGCCTTCATGGTCATACCGGGTACGGTGCTGATAATCATAGGTATAATCGGATATGCGGCACAGGGTTTCCTGTTCAGCATATATTCGCCGATAACGGCAGTGGTAATTGCGATACCTATCACGTTGCTTACAATCAGATTCTACCGTCTCCTCGCAAAACCCATACCTCCGACGACACAGGCATCCGATTCCCTCATAGGGAAGAAAGGAGAAGTTGTCGTTGCAACCGAACCCAACACTCTGAAAGGGAAAGTGAGGTTGGGAATGGAGATTTGGAGTGCGGATTCGGAAAAACCGATCGAAAAGGGTGTGCGTGTTGAGGTAATATCAACGGAAGGAGTCCATGTTACAGTCAGAATCATAGGAGATGCGACAGAATGAACGGAATAATAGTTGCCTTACTCTTCATTGTGCTCATAGCTGCGATAATCTCGATACTCAGCGGAGTCAAGATCGTTCAGCCCTACGAACAGGCTGTGTACATGAGACTCGGCAAGTACATCAGAGTCCTCAACCAGGGTCTCAACTTCGTATGTCCGCTGATTAACGTGGTTGTCAAGCTCGATCTGCGTACACAGGTTTTGGATGTTCCCCGTCAGGAAGTTATCACCAAAGATAATTCTCCCGTGAACGTCGATGCGATCATTTACATCAAAGTTACAGACCCGAAGAATGCATTCTTCGAGGTTACCGACTACCGCACAGCCACAGTCTATCTGGCACAGACATCTCTGAGATCGATTGTCGGTGAAATGGAACTCGATGAAATCCTCTCAAGCAGAGAGAAAATCAACATTCAGCTGAGAGATGTTCTCGATGAGGCAACCGACAAATGGGGCGTGAAGATTGAAGCCGTCGAGATAAGAGAAGTCGATCCCGCAGCCAAAGTCAAAGCCTCAATGGAAGAGCAGACATCCGCGGAGAGAAGAAGACGTGCCGCGATTCTCGCTGCAGACGGAGAAAAGAGGGCTGCAATCCTTCAGGCCGAAGGTAAGAGGCAGTCGATGATCCTCGAAGCGGAAGGAAGCAGACAGTCCATGATTCTCGAAGCCGAAGGTAAGAGAACGGCAACAATCCTTGAGAGTCAGGGAGAAGCACAGAAACTCCGTATTATGTCCGTGGGTGCGTCCGCAATGGATTCGAAAGCACTCTCCGTGATGTCTCTCGAAACGCTGAAGACCGTCAGTAACGGACAGGCATCCAAGATTTACTTCCCGATCGAACTCACCAAACTCGTAGACGGTATCTCGGAATACGTCGGAAGCGGAACATCCGTTCCGGACAGAGAAGTTGCCGATACAAAATCGATTGAGGAAGCTGTCGGTAAGGCAGACGATATCCTCGGCCCTATACCTTCCGCAAAAGAGATCAAAGATCAGCTGAAAGATATCGACGATACCATTGAAGAAGACAGAAAAGAAACGGAAACGGATATCAACGACATATCCTGAGTATATCTTCCCCCGTCCTCCGGACGGGGGTTCTGTATACAGT
>CAVFUJ010000078.1:2971-5798 GCA_963625795.1 Anaerovoracaceae bacterium | reverse complement strand
ATCGTATATTCGGAGAAGTGATCTACCGAGAAAGTAATCGTTGTCGTTCCGTCTGAATTGATTATACTGGAAAGAACGGTTCCGTCGTTTCCGTCGCCGTTGTATTTGACTTCGGGATTCGCCATTTCACCGGGAACGGTCATGGTCATGACAACAGGATTGTCAAAAGTCGGCTTTTCAATTGCTTTTCCTTCGGAATCGGTAAGTGCAAAACTCACGTTGACCTGCTTCTTTTCCGTGTCAACTTTAGTGACCCCCACAGTAACTTTTGTATCGCTGACATCGGTAGTAGTGCCGGAACCTCCGACAGCCGAAAAGTCGACAACAACATCTTTTACTACGGCAGATGAATCGGGTTCGGAACTTGTGATTGAAGTTGCTTTGACAACCTTGTTGGGCGGCATAGTTGCAGATGCCGTTACCGCACCGGGATCCTGTGTCAATTCCTGGTAAGGATAATCTCCCTGGGCGGCAACAACCGTAAGACTGATTGTCAGGCCTTTTTTCACTTCGCTCTGACTCCATGTACGGTATGTTGACGGAACTGATTCCATTTCCCCCAATTCTTTTGAAGTGTATCCTATTCCGGTTTCGGGATCGTATGCAACAACCTGGTTGAATACATCCGATCCGCCGTAGTCCGAATTCACGGTTATGCTGTAAATCTGCGTCGACGGATCCGCATCTGCATTAAGCAGTGTCCAATCGACAATCGTAGTTTCGCCCAAAGTGATTGAAATGTTATTACCGTCTGCGGAACCTGTTGCATTCAGCTGCTTTCCGCCGATGTAGATGTTTTTGAGATCGTAAAGAGTGTAATTGTGATCTTCCGTCAAACCTGCAGTCGCGTATATTCTGTAGACTGTCTTAACGGTCGACTCATTGGTAATACCTGTAATTACGGGAATATTCGCATTGGCAACCAGATTTTCAACGGTAATTATGCCGCTGTCTGCTGTTGCGGTTGTTCCGATTTCCGAAACATATTCTCTCCATGTCACATCATAATCAATCTTTGCAGTGGTGATTGATATCTCCGACTTCTCGGTATCCGAGAACCATGAGTACGTAATCCCGGATACGGCAGTCAGCGCAAATGCGATGACAATCACGGATGCGACAATCATTCTTGTCTGTGCTTTCATTGTTATTGCCTCCTCCGGTTTCTACCGGGAATAGTCCTTTCATTCCGCAGTAAAACCCTGATCGGAACAATGGGTTACCGTCCGTCGGAATGTTATCGGACATTCGACTCAGAGAATACGTTAATCCGCAGGATGCAGACCGCCCCCCCCCCCGATATTCGGATTACCTTTCGGGCGGGGAGGGGCTACTCCCTGTCTTCGGTTTATCAACCGAATAACGGTATTTAATACATGCGACAATTTGATTTATTTATGACAAATATGTACGAATATACACATAAGAGATATTTAGTCTACATATCAATCAGTGGATGTTTGCAAATATACAGGATTTGCAGGGATTGAGATTATGATTTGAAAAAGAGAATAAGATGAAAGAAGGGTCCGGAGACCCTGTTTATTTACTGCTGTGTCGATGATGCGGTAACAACCCATTTTCCGGATTCATCTTTGGTAGCAGAACTATCCTTGAGATAAGCATTCGGATCAAGGTTGAATGTTCCTCCGGAAATGAACTTTTTATCAATATCTGCAAAACTACCGCCAGCATTCGTTGCTGCAATCTTAATCTCACCGGCATTGTCTGCTTTGGTTATAGTGAACGTTCCGCCAGTTACAGACTCGATGTCACTATTGAATATGTAAAATGCTGCTGCATTTCCGCTTCCGTAGTTCATAATATTAAATGTTCCGTCAATTATAGTAGCTTTAGGACTAGGGGTACCGCCGGCTTCAAACAAGAATGAATTTCCGCTTCCGTAATTCTTAATATCAAACGTTCCGCCTTTAACAGTAAAAGTGGCACCATCTGTACTTGTGTAAAGAAGTCTTCTTTTTTCGGTTGTATCACTATCGCCAACTGTCATAGTGAATTCACCGTCGTTGATTGTACATTCTCCTGAACAGGAGATCATGGCTGCATTGAAGTTGCCTGTCGGCTTGTAGTGGAATTCACCGCCGTTGATTTCAATGGTCGATAAACCACAGTCAAAGATGATGCAGTTGCATCCTTTGGAACCGTCGAACGTTCCGTTGTTAATAGTGATGCTGTTATTAGCAAAGGACAGATAAACAATTATTCCATTTTCGCCGACAGCCTTGAACGTTCCGCCGTTGATAGTGATAACAGCCCCGGATGCTCCGCACACCACATAACTTTCTGCAGTGAACGTTCCGCCGTCTATGATTACCGTTCCGCCGCTGCCGATCAAACTGCTGTTTCCGGAGTAATCACCGCAGTTAATCGAGAGAACAGAAGTTTTACTGCTTCCGCTGTTGAATAAAACTCCCGAATCGGCACTGATTCCGGATCCGTCCGCTGTCCCTATCACATCGAATACGGCACTGTACATGAATCCGGCTTCTCCAGTAAACTCAATCTTATGCCCGTTTAAATCCAATTCGACTTTACCCGAGGACGGCAGTGTTATATCTTCGTTCACACCGGATATATCAGCAGTAAGTCTTGCGTAAATTCCTTTTTCCAATGTACTCTTAAGAGTCGCCGCATCGTAAACATCTGTTATGTTCTGAATTGTGTATTCGGAAAAGTGATTGACAGAGAATGTAATCGTAGTCGAACCGTCTTTGATTATGCTGGAAATAATTTTCCCATCCTCTTTTCCGTCGTAAATTATCACAGGATTGGTAAACTTGCCCGGAACCGTCATGGTAACGACAAC
>CAVFUJ010000078.1:0-2961 GCA_963625795.1 Anaerovoracaceae bacterium | reverse complement strand
TATCGCCTGATTTCAAGTTAAGATCGACTTCGATTTTACCGTCGGAATCCACTGACTTGACTTCCACGGAAACAGACTTTTCTTCAATACTTTCTTCCTGAGCGGCTTCACCGCCTGTATTGTAGGTCGAAACATTCGAGAAATCTACAATGACGTCGCTGACTGTTGCGGGATCTTCGGCACCTGCTTCGGACGATACGGTAATTGTTTTTGCTTTTACGACCTTGTTTTCAGGAATGTTTGCGGAAACTACTTTGGTTTCACCGACAGTTTTCATCTCCGTGTAGGGAAAATCTCCCTGAACGGCTGTGACTGTAAATTTAATCGTAAGTCCTGTTTTTCCTTCGGGAGACCAATCTTCTGTGTAATTTCCTGTTTTTTCAGCCGAACCTGTTCCGTCGGACGGGTTGTATGCAACAATATTGTTGATGCCGTCTCCGCCGTAGCTCTGGGGGGTGGTGATATAGACTGACTGCGTCACTGGATCTTTACCGACTGCCAGCAGAGTCCAGTCCTCTATAACCGTCTCATTCAGCGTAATATTGCCGTTATCATAGGAAAACTCCAGCGCCTTTCCGCAGATGTGGATGTTACTGAGATCGTATGTTGTGTACGTATGATTCTCAGCCAATTCCGGCACAGCGGTGATTCTGTAAACCGTCTTTATGGTCGATTTATTCTCTATTGATTTTATGACAGGGAGATTTGCACCCGGCACCAGATTGTTAACGGCAACTGTTGCCTTTCCTGTTTCTCCCGCGGTTATTGTTACTTCGGTACCTACATCGGTTTTGTAACTCTCTTCCCAGGTTGTCACGTAGTCTATTGTTGCCGTGCTTATCGTTATGTCAGCCTTTTCGGTGTCCGAGAACCATGAGTACGTAATCCCGGATACAGCCGTCAGCGCAAGTGCGATAACGACTACGGATGCGACAATCATTCTTGTCTGTGCTTTCATTGTTATTGCCTCCTCCGGTTTCTACCGGGAATAGTCCTTTCATTCCGATTTTCACAGGAACAATGAATTGCCGTCCCGAGGAACGGTACGTCGGAATGCTTTTCGGACATTCGACTCAGAGAATACGTTGATCCGAAGGATGCAACCGCCCCCCCCCGAGATTTTTTTAGAAAAATTCGGAGGGGGAGGGGCTACTCCCCGTCTTTAGTTTATCAAGTGAATATCGCTATTTAATACATACGACAAATTGATTTATTTATGACAAAAATGTATGAATTTACACACAAGTGATATTTACTCTACATATCATTGAATCATAGATTAAGGAAAGACAGCTTTTTAATGTGATATGAATTGAAATTCATTGATAAGAGGAAAAAAAGGAAGAAAGGCCCAAAGGGCCTGGTTTATTAGTATGTTATTCACGTTTAGATTACGGTCTTGAAATTATACTGTTGTCCGAAAAGTTTTGTCCAATCAGATGTGGCCCACACCATTTGTAAATGTCCATAGGTTAGTTTACAATTTTTCACATATCCTGCTTTCGCGTTACTGTTGACTGCTGTGCCTTCCTTATCCCACGTAGCAGCACTGGTATCTTTAGCATTCCACGTAATATTTCCGAAATTAGTCGCATCTGTTACAGATCCGAGACCCGAACGTGAATCACCGAAAATCATATCGGCAATCATTGCTCCGCAGACAGTATCTTTGCTACAGGCACATTCACTGCCGGAATATTTGAAGACTAGATCGGAAATTGTGATTCTTGTGTTAGAACCTTTGATTGAAGCTACTACACGTATTGCAGCCGCATAACTTCTGTATGGGTTACTGCACTCAGCACTTTCTGCTTCTTCAACCAATGATTCAGTGCCGCAATCTGTAAATGTACAGTTATCAACGATTATTTCCTGTATAGTATAGCCGTCGTCCCGAGTCAAACTCTTATTCACCATGTTTATCGCAAGGATATAATCCTCAAAATCGGTATCCGTGATTGTTGTTTTTCCTAACGGACCGATCTCCACTGCCGTTTCGTAACCTCTGAGGTCGGTTGTATCTCCGGTGAATGAACACCCGGTTACGGTTGTGTTAACAAGGCCTACTGTATCTCCCGAGCCCTTGACTATTACTCTGTGCATATCCTGACAGTCGCTGAAATTCAGATTTACATTGTTGGCAGATGTCTTCTCATCATAGAGAGAACATCCGTTAAGTCTGCAGACGTTCAGCGTAATTTCGGAATCGTCAAGAGTAAACTCCCCTTTGATGACTGTCGCACCGTAACCGTAGATTGTAAGGTTATTCGATACGATCATCGCACGGTTTTCAGTAATTTCCGCACCTGGTTTGCAGTAGAGAATCAAATCATTCTCTTCGGTATTAGCGGAAAGTGCGGCGGATATTGTTTCGTACTGTTTATTGTTATTATCGACCACCGCATTTGAACCTGTAAAACCGGTAAAGTGGGCGGGATAAACCGCCACATTTCCGCTGCATCCTTCGGCTACGAAAGTTCCTCCGAGTTTATCGTCCCCGGTTGACGGATCGTATCCCATGAAGGTTCCTGCCTTGACCATGATGGTTCCCGGATTGCCATTATTCCGATTCAGAAGTTTACCGTATGATGTGTCTATCACACCTTCGCAGTATGTGAATGTACCTCCGTTGATAACTATGGGTCCGCTGTAAGCATAAATAGCCACACCGGCATTGTATGAAACGAAGTTTCCGCTGTTGACTGTTATCGAACCGGTTGATTCACGCGTTCCGATAACTACTGTATCATTAAAGGATGCACCGACGAATTCCGCATCGCCGTCGATTGTGAGACTTCCGTTAACCACTCTGAATCCCCAGGTCTTGGAGAAAACAACGGCAGAGCCCTCGGCACCGAATACGTTGACAGAAGCACCGCTATCAATCTTGATATTCCAATTTACACCGGTTTCATCATTTCCACCGACAAAAGTCATTGTTTTTCCGTTGAGGTCCAATGT
>CAVFUJ010000077.1:0-5907 GCA_963625795.1 Anaerovoracaceae bacterium | reverse complement strand
TCCACACTACGTCATCCCTCGGACGGAATTCTTCGATTTCGTCCTCTCTCAGAGATCTTCCGACTGTGTCTCCTTTGGTGTTAACCATAAGAACGACTGTGTAGTCTTTCTTATCAAGCCTGAAAGTGTGATTGTCGACGATGATCGCAATCCTGTGATTCTTAGTCATGACGTCATCGTATGCTTCGTTGACGACATCCATTTGAGTCATTGATTTGGTGCTTTTCTCTTCACTGAGAATTGTCTCCGACATACCGTCATCCATAAGGAATGCTTCGAGAATTCCTTCCTTTCCTCTGAGGTATTCGATTGCATCGTCGGTGACGGTCATCGGTCAGTGAATTGAATATTCTCTAAATAAGATTTGACACGTAAAACGCTGTAGGTTTTAGTGGGGTAGAATAAAAGCACTTTCGATAATCCCTTTTAAACAACCCCATTATTTCCGAGAGAGTTTTCTTCCCACATATTATTTATAATTATAATATAAATATCTGGCTCAATGAAGAAACTTGTGATCACCGAGAAGGCCAATGCCGCAAGAAGGATATCTACCATACTTTCCGACGGCAAATCGCACTCCAAAAGCAACGGCGGAGTGACCGTTATTTCCTTCGTAAACAACGGAGACGAATACGACGTGGTCAGTCTCAGAGGTCACATTATCGAATTGGATTATCCTGAGCAGTACAACGATTGGAGCGCAAGTTCTCCCGTCGATTTGGTGTATGCACCTCAGGTTAAGACGATACGTGTCAAGAGCATTCTGAATACGATTAAGAGTCTCATGGATTCCGCCGATGAAATCATCATCGCTACCGATTTTGACAGGGAAGGAGAGCTCATCGGTATGGAGACTGTCGTTGCCGCAGGCGCGGACATGTCCAAAGTAAAGAGAGCGAAATTCAGTGCTCTGACTAAATTGGAAGTTGAGAATGCATTTGCAAATCTCGTACTTCCAGACGAGCGCCTCGCGAATGCCGCAGAAGCAAGACAGATTGTCGATTTATCATGGGGTGCCGTACTTACAAGGTTAATCTCCTTATCTGCGGGACAGGTCGGAAAGAACTTCATGTCCGTGGGAAGGGTTCAGAGTCCTACTCTCAAGTTATTGGTGGACAGGAATGAGGAAATCTCCAAATTCGTTCCCGTTCCGTATTGGAAAGTAATCGGAAAGTTCGGAATGCTTGCATTCAAGGGAACGCATGAGGAAGATCCTTTCTGGGAGAAAGAAAAAGCGGATGCCGTTCTTGCGAAATGTAAGGATGCAAAGACAGGAACAGTTAGTTCCTTCGACTGTTCCATGAAAGAGGAATTCAGGCCCGCACCTTTCGATACGACTGCAATGCAGGTCGAAGCAAACAAGATAGGTATTCCTCCGGCAACGGCAATGAAATTGGCCGAAGACCTCTACACAGGAGGATACATCTCATATCCCCGTACCGAGAACACGGAATATCCCAGAAGTCTCGGAATCAGGAGTGTTCTCGAGAAACTGAAAGAATCCGATTTCAAAAAAGAAGTCGAGGAAATTCTCGCACAGGAAACGATTGTTCCCTCAAGAGGTAAGAGAAGAACAACAGACCATCCCCCTATCTATCCTACGGCTGCGGCTACATCGGATAAGATGAAGGGTGACAAATGGAAGCTTTACGAACTCATCGTAAGGAGGTTCTTAGCTACTTTGGGACCGAATGCGGAAGCGGAGATTACCAAATGCTCTGTTGACGTAAACGGCGAGAAATTCAACGCGGAAGGTTACGTTCTCAAGAAAGAGGGATGGAAGAAGTATTGGAAGAAGTACATGACAGTCACCAATACGCACATCCCCAAGCTGAATGTCGGTGATGAAATCGATATCAGATCCATGGCGATGGATGAGGGAGAAACAAAACCTCCGTACAGATACAACCAGGGTTCGCTTATCCAGGAAATGGACAGATTGGGTCTCGGTACGAAATCCACAAGACACGAC
The DNA here is from genome assembly GCA_963625795.1 of Anaerovoracaceae bacterium. Taxonomy (GTDB): domain Archaea; phylum Thermoplasmatota; class Thermoplasmata; order Methanomassiliicoccales; family Methanomethylophilaceae; genus Methanarcanum. The sequence goes on along the minus strand of CAVFUJ010000077.1, from coordinate 3,932 downwards.
ATCATCGGTAAACTGTACTCAAGAAATTACGTTCAGGGCAACTACATGACGCCTACCGCGAGCGGTATTGCGCTTACCAAGTCATTGGAGAAGCACGGCGGAGGTATTGCGGAACCGGATATGACATCGAAGCTTGAAGCGGATATGCTTAAAATCAGCAGCGGAGAAAAGATGTTATCCGATGTAGTGGAAGAATCGCAGAAGATGCTGTACACTGCGGCATCGACGATTGAAAAGCAGAAAGATGCCATCGGAGAGGAGATCAGAACCGCATTGAGATCTCAGCAGTTCATCGGCATCTGTCCCCACTGCGGAAACAACATGACAATCAAGAGATCAAGAAACGGCAACTTCATCGGATGCGACGGTTACCCCGAGTGTAAATGTGCGTATCCTCTTCCGAGAAGTGCTCTTATTCAGACAATGGAAACAAAATGCGAGGTCTGCGGACTTCCTCAGCTGAAAGTTATCAGAAAAGGAGTTCCCCCGCAGATTGTCTGTATCGATCCGAAGTGTGAGAGCAACACATCCAAGACCAATCTCGGAAAATGTCCGACCTGCGGTAAGGGTACGATAAGAGTAATGTATTCCAAAGCGGGAAAACGCTTTGCGGGATGTTCCTCATGGCCCGAATGCAATCAGACGTATCCTCTCAGGCCTAAGGGAGTCGTAAGTTCTACGGGTAAAGAATGCGAACTCTGCGGTGCACCGATTATTGCATTCGGTGACTACGAAGAATGCATAAACACATCATGCCCGAGCAGATCCAAGAAATGAGTGCTTTCAGCACTCTTCTATCTGTTCTTCGCCGCTGAAGTGCATTTCGATCTCGTCGATATCTCTGGAGATACGCTCGTTGCGGCATTTGGGGCATTCCAATTCTTTGCCCAATGCTAGCTTGATGTTTACCTGTGCGGAGTCCATCCTGATGATGTTTCCGCATTTGCAGTAGATGGACTTGGTGCGGCCGATTCCGGGCACTGAGAAGACTGTGGTCGTACCACCGGAAATCTGACGGAAAGTTCTCTTCGTGTCCATGATACAACCTTTGATTCCACTGCAGAGATTGGGCTGTCAGAAAAGCCAATCCCACACACAGACCTCCTCATTCTGTATACAGCATATAAGGGTATCCATAACGCCCTTAATAACCCGGGTTAAGATAACATCGTTAATCCCAAAATCAGTCATTTTTGCATCGAAACCCTATATAAATAAGCAAAAATCAACGAAAAAGTACCAAAAAACGGGTATTTTCATCCTGAATTGACATGTTTTCCGGAAATCCGATAATCGGATTTTTACTCCTGAAATCGTAAATCAATCCTGTGAATAACATCATAGGTATGCATATCGGAGTACGTCTATATGCGACGTTTTCCAGTGGAAATGCAGGGGTTGAAAACGGGTCGTATAAATACTGAAAAAACGGGTTTAAAAGGGGTTTATAACCCCTTTTTAAACTCACAATGTGAAGGCTTTTTTACCGAGGAAAACTGCCTTGGAACCGAGTTCTTCTTCGATTCTGAGGAGCTGGTTGTACTTTGCGGTACGCTCACCGCGTGCGGGTGCACCGGTCTTAATCTGACCGGATCCCCATCCGACGGAGAGATCTGCAATGCTGACATCCTCGGATTCACCGGAACGGTGCGAAACAACAACGGAGTAGCCGTTGTCGAAACTCATCTGCGCTGCATCTCCGGCTTCCGTGACGGTACCGATCTGATTGACCTTCAGGAGAAGGGCGTTTGCGGCACCTGCTGCGATTCCTTTGGAAAGTCTCTTGGTGTTGGTAACGAAGAGATCGTCTCCGACAATCTGTACATCGGAACCTATCTTCTTTGTAAGCTCTGCGGTTGTCTCGAAATCGTCCTCGAAGAACGGATCCTCGATACTGATGAGGGGATATGTTTCCGTAAGCTTCCTGTAGTGGTCTGCCAACTCGCCTGCGCTGAGTTTCATTCCGTCTACGTCGTAGATTCCGTTGTCGTAGAATTCGCTTGATGCTGCGTCGAGAGCCATGAAGACATCCTTACCGGGTGTGTATCCCGCTGCGGACACTGCGCTCATGATTGTCTCCAACGCTTCTGCGGAAGTGTTGAGCGGGGGTGCGAATCCTCCCTCGTCTCCGAGGTTGATTGCTCCTACGCCGTATTTCTTCTTGAGAATAGATTTGAGCGACATGTAGACTTCCGAGGACATCCTGAGACACTCGGAGAACGATTTCGCTCCTGCGGGAATAATCATGAATTCCTGAATCTTCAGGTTTCCTCCGGCGTGTTTACCGCCGTTGATGATGTTCAGCATGGGAACCGGAAGTGTAACTCCGTTGTCTCCGATGTGCTGATAGAGAGGCACGCCTTCAACTGCAGCACCTGCTTTGGCAACTGCGAGAGATGTTGCGATGATTGCGTTTGCACCGAGTCTTTTCTTATTCTCGGTACCGTCGGCTTCGATCATTGCAGTATCGACTGCACGCTGATCCGCGGGATCCATTCCGATGATTGCTTTGGCGATGTCGTTACGTACGTTGGAGACGGCTTTCAGAACACCTTTGCCTCCGAACCTTCCGTCACCGTCACGGAGTTCGTGTGCTTCCCAGGAACCGGTAGATGCACCGGAAGGTGCAATCGCCCTTATCTTGTGGCCTGCGACCGTAATTTCCGCCTCGACCGTGGGGTTACCCCTTGAGTCAAGGACTTCTCTTGCCCATACTGCCTCAATTTTCGCCATTTATCTCACCGCGTTTAGTGTATTCTTCCATCATGCTGCGCATAACTTCTGTGTCCTTCTCGGACATGTAGTCCTCCTCAACGGAAACTATAACGGTTACCTTTGAGGAAATCAATTGGTGAACCATCGTCATAACGGCATTCACGCCGTTGACGTTAATCAACTGGGCCATTCCGTCGATCATTACGACAGGTCTTTCGTTCTCGTCGATGAATTTCATTACCGTATTCATCAGAGTTCCGAGTTTCGACATTTCGAGATATCCTACCTTTGCTTTGGTGGAAAGACCGATAACTTTGACGTTAAGATCCTTGAATCTGTCGTTGACCGCTTTCGTTCTTCCTGAAGTAACGACAAGCAGCTGACATGTGTCTGAGAGACTGCGTCCCGCTTCGTAAACGAGTTCGGGTTCGTCTTCCACGACATAATATGAATGACCGAACCTGACATCCTGTTTCTGTCCGGATGTGTTTTCCTGATTATCGGAATTGTTCTTGGGGAAGAATTTGTGCATAAAGCCTTTGGAAACGCTCTTATCCGTTCCTTTCAGACCCGCTTCGCGTACACACGATAAAATGTCTGAACTTCTGAACGGTTTTGTTATTATTCCGATGACGTTCGGATTGTCTTTGGGGATCATTTCTCCGTTCTTACAGAGAATGATCACAGAGATTTCGCTTCCTTCGTCAACCTCATCCAGCATCCTGAATGTTCTCAGACCGTTGACCCTTGAATCAAGGACCAGTAAATCGGGACTGAAAGAATCGAGTTTTGCGATTGCATCGTCGATATCCCCTGTCTGCTCGGTGGTCCATCCCTCCGAAGACAGAATCTCGGAAAGTATCTCTTGAATCGCTATATTATCGTCGACTATCAGCGCCTTCATCCAGTTCTCCCTCCGGGATGAAAAGTCATCAACTGACCCATTGTGTTTAAGTATAAAATCTATGACCTATGTCGGAAGAATAATTGTAATCCGACGTCAGTCCGTGCGGTTTTCACCGCACAGGCTGACGGTCTAAGAATAAAGGCCGAAAGGCCGGAAAAACAGGAAGATCACTGCTTCCTGCTCTCTTTTGCTTTAGGCCTGAGGTTGCTGTATCCACATTTGCGACATTTTGTCGCGTTCTTGGGGTTGGTAGCGTAGCAGTTCATGCAGACAGTCTTGTCCAGTAATCTGCCCTCAGCCTCTTTGAAGC
>CAVFUJ010000076.1:0-5932 GCA_963625795.1 Anaerovoracaceae bacterium | reverse complement strand
GAGCATACTCAGATTAATTGTCTTTCCGAATCTGCGCGGACGTGTGAATAAGTAGACTCCCAAATTGTTCTTATCGAGGATGTCTTTGATGAGGAGAGTCTTATCGACATAATATTTACCCTCCTCACGAAGGTCATTGAACAGAAGGCCACAGGTGTCTACATTCTCCATAATATTCTGTATATCTCACAAGTTCATAAACGTGTTTCGGATTTCACGGTAATTCGACAAAGAAATCTGAAAGAAGGGTGCGGAGGGGAATGAACCCCTCCGCAGGATGATCATTCATCCCTAATGCGTATTGATTTCTCGATAGGTATCACGAAGATCCTTCCGTCTCCCATGTGGCCGGTGACGGCTGCCTTCCTGATTGCATCGATGACGGCATTCTCATCTCTGTCGTCGATAACAATCTCGAGCTTTGCTTTCTCGATTTCATCGACGACAATCGTACCTACTCTGTTCGTGAATTTCAGTCCCGACTGCTGACCGCGTCCTCTGACGGATGTTATGGTCATACCGTTGACACCCATTGCCTTCAGGGCATCCTTGACAGCCTGCACCTTTTCCGGACGTACTATCGCCATTATCATCTTCATTCCGTTCACCTCACATGTTGTATGACGGTTCTCCGTGTTCGACTATGTCCGCACCGATGACTTCTTCGTCTTCGTCGAGACGTACTCTCATGAACCTGGAGATGACCCATATGATTGCATAGGACATCGCGAAGCAGAATACGAGTGTTATCGCAACTGCGGCAATCTGTCCGAAGAACAGGTCCGTACTTCCGTAGATCAGTCCTTCGTATCCTTCGTTTACGAATTCGGGCATTGCGAATATACCTGTCGCGATTGCACCCCATATTGCTCCGATACCGTGTACTCCGAAGACATCCAACGCATCGTCGATACGGGACTTACGCATAAACAGGACACCGAAGTAGCATATGACTCCTCCGACGAGTCCCATTATGAGAGCGTATCCCGGACCTACGTATCCTGCAGCGGGTGTGATTGTGACCAATCCCGCCAGTGCACCGGACATCAGACCGAGAGAGTTCACACGTCCGATGTGGATGTACTGCGTGATACCCCACGAAAGCATAGCAGCTGCGGGAGCAATCACTGTTACAATGAATGCGTTCACTGCGACACCGTCGGCTGCAAGTCCGGATCCTCCGTTGAATCCCAGCCATCCGAACCAGAGCAGTGCGAATCCCAGGAAGACCATGGGCATGCTGTGGGCTCTCTTCATCGTACGTTCCGATCTCCTTCCGACGAAGAATGCAAGTGCGAGACCTGTCGTTGCGGCACATATGTGCACAACCGTACCTCCCGCGAAATCCAACACGGTGAATGTCTGATCGAAGAATCCTCCTCCCCAGACCCAGTGTGCCATAGGCGCATAGACCAGCACAGACCATGCCGCCATGAAGATTGCGATTGCGTTGAATCTCACCCTCTCGATACACGCACCGAGTACGATACCTGCGGTGATCAGTGCGAACATCATCTGGAAGACGGCGAATTCCATACTGGGAACTGTGCTTCCGTCTGCAACGGTGTCATACGATACACCGTTCAGGAGGGCGTTGTCCAGGTTTCCGATGATTCCGCTGAAATCACCGCTGAACGCAAGTGAATATCCTACGAGTACCCAGGACACGGTCATAATTCCCATTATAAGCCCTGTCTGCGCAAGGACCGATGACATACTCTGTCTGCGGAGCATACCTCCGTAGAACAATGCCACTCCCGGCGTCATTATGAAGACCAGGGCACTGCAGATCAGAACCCATGCGATGTTACCCGAATCGTCCGTGGTTACTGCGGTGTCCGCTGAAGAGTACGGTGTCATGAGAACAATCGCCATTACGACTGCCGTCACGGCAAGAACGCACTTCACACTCATTTTCATTTGATTTCTCCTACATCCTTCAGTCTTTGAAAGATATGATTAGACAAATGTCTAGTCATATATGAAAATATCTGTTCAACTGACTAACGGAACGGTAAAAATCACTGATTTATGCCTGTAATTTTGATAAAACGATAAACAAACGGACAGTGAAAGAATATCCCGCTGTACATTTGTCTAATTACGTGTACCCGAATATCTCTCAGAGATTCCGTTTCTTTCCGTCAAAGATGATATATTCCGTGCGGTGATTACAGGAAATCAGGGATCCGATGGCCGTCGACCTTTATGATAAGAAATACTACATCAACAGGGAGCTTTCGTGGCTCGAATTCAATCAGAGATGTCTCGACGAGGCTATGAACGCTAAGACTCCGTTGTTGGACAGAGCGAAGTTTCTCGCAATTTGTTACAACAATCTCGAAGAATTCATGATGATCCGTATGCCCGGTATCATCGTACAGACACCGAGCGCAGTTCAGAACGATCCCGATTATATCGACAGACCGGAGATAATCGAACTCATTTACGAGAAAATTGTCTCTCTTTACCGCAGTTACGAACAGTGCTGGAGAAGACTCAAGAAAGATCTCTCTAAAAACGATATTAACATAAAATCAATCGACGAACTCACGGATTCTCAGAAAGAATGGATCAGAGATTATTATAAGAAAAGAGTACACACACTTCTCACACCGATGGCATTGGATGTTTCGCATCCGTTCCCGTTCATTTCAAACAATTCGCTTAATCTTGCGTACAAGCTCAAAGGAAGCAAAGGTCCCGTTTACGCAAGAGTGAAGGTTCCGATACCTCTTCTCGACAGATTCGTTTCGGTACCCACGAATCACGGCGTAGATTTCGTTCTTATTGAAGATATTATCTTAGATTCTTCGGAACATCTCTTCCCCGGAATGAAAATCATCAGCGCAAACACGCTTACGCTGATAAGAAACGCAGATGTCAAAGTAACAATAGACGAAGCCTGCGATCTGATGTCCGCTGTCGAAGAAAGCATAGAAGACAGGCAGATGGGTTTCCCCGTTGCGGCGGTTATCGATGCGAGATGTCCCAAGGATGTAAGAACACTTTACACTCAGAATCTCAAACTCAGTCAGATGCAGGTACTTCAGACCAAGGAAACAATGTGTCTTTCGAGTCTCTGGCAGATTGCCAATTTGGATTATCCCAATCTCAAAGAGAAACCGATGACTCCGTACACCCATCCCGATATGCAGGATGATTACGATTTATTCTCCGCAATAAAGAAGGAAGACCGTATTGTTTTCCATCCGTACGAGACGTTCGGTACCGTGATAAGATTTATCGAACAGTCTGCAAGAGATCCCGACGTACAGAGTATCAAGATCTGTTTGTACAGAGTGGGAAAAGATCCTTCGATTTACAGAGCATTGGAAACTGCAATCAACAACAGAAAGAATGTCAGTGTTCTTCTTGAACTGAGAGCAAAATTCGATGAAAACCGTAACATCAAATGGGCAAGAGATTTGGAAGAAATAGGTGTGAACGTTGTCTACGGTCCGATCGATCTCAAAGTTCATTCCAAACTGTTACAGGTTGTAAGACTCGAAGACGATAAATTGGTAAGATACACGCACATGAGTTCCGGTAACTACAACGTAAGTACCGCGAAACAGTACAGTGATATCTCATTCTTCACTGCGAATGATGAGATAGGAGAGGACGTGGGAGAATTATTCAACGCTCTTACGGGATATTTCGGAGAGAGGGAATTCAAACATCTTCTTGTTGCACCGTTAAATCTCAAAGATACACTGATTGCCAAGATTGACAGAGAAATCGAATCTCACAAGGAACACGGAGGAGGACACATCGTGATGAAGGCAAACGGTCTCATCGATGCCGACATCATTGCATCCCTTTACAGAGCATCCATTGCAGGTGTTAAAGTGGACCTTAACATCAGAGGATTGTGCTGTCTCCGCCCCGGGATCAAAGGTGTTTCCGAGAACATACGTGTCACAAGTATCGTCGACAGGTTCCTGGAACATTCGAGAATTTACTATTTCGAAAACAACGGCAATCCGGACATGTACATGGGATCTTCGGATCTTATGCCGAGAAATCTCAAAGCAAGAGTGGAAGTTCTCTATCCCGTTCTTAACAAGAATCTCATGATGAGGATAAGAGATAAGATTCTTGCAATTCATTTTGCGGATAATGTGAAAGCAAGAGTGCTTCTTCCCGACGGAACATATGTTCCGGTCGGTAAAAACGGAAAGAAACCGCTGCGTTCACAGGAATGGTTTATCGAGAACAGAGGCATATGGCATGACTGAGCCTAAGACTGTCGGATTCATCGACATAGGCACGAATTCCGTCCACTTACTTGTGGTCAGATTCTACGACGGTACTTTGGGTACCGAAATAGCCAGGGACAGAGAGGTTCTGCGTATCGGACGCAGTCTCTATTCCGAAGGAATAATCGATAAAGATGCGATTAAAAAATGCGGGATTATTATCAAAAAATTCACAGCATACGCTAAAAAACACGGTGCGAGTGAAGTTATTGCGTACGCAACATGCGCAGCAAGAGAAGCAGAGAACTCTGACGAACTTATCGATGCGATTAAAACGGACGGTCTCGAAGTGAGAATTATTCCGGGAGAGGAGGAAGCGAGACTGATTTCACTGGGAGTTTTGGGAGAAAACGGACCCAGGGAAAAGACACTGCTTATCGATATCGGCGGAGGAAGTACCGAGATTTCGATAAGAAAAGGTAAGGAAACTCTGTTTATCGACAGTCTTCCCCTCGGTGCGGTGAGATTCGCATACGGATTCCCGTACGACTGTAAGAAAGGACTCACTTACGAAGAATATTCAAGTTATCAGCATGAAGTCGATCTCTGCGCATACCGTGCGATGAGACGTATCAAAGAGATAGGTTTCGACAGAGCCGTAGGCTCTTCGGGAACGTTTGAAACTCTCTGTGATTTATGTCCTTCCAAAGAAAGAAAAGGTACGCTTTCACTGACCGCTCTTTCTGAGAGAATGAAATCCATGATGCCCATGGATATCGCCGAACGTTCCAAAATTCCGAAGCTCAGCGAAGCCCGTGCGGATATAATCGTCGCAGGCGGTGCAATCGCCGAGGAACTGATGAAAGGCCTCGGCATCAATGAGATTGAAATCTCCCACTTCGGCCTGAAAGAAGGAATGATGGTCGATTACCGTGTAAACCACGGTTTATGCGATATAGATGTCAGAGAATCCGCAATAGCGGAATTGGGATTCAAATGCGGTTACGACAGGGCACACGCAATGACCGTCAGACGCTGTGCGAGAAAGATTGCTTTGAGGCTTAACGAATTGGGTGTATGTTCATTGGATGCACACATGATTCAGATGCTCGAGTACGCTTCGCAGTTACATGACATCGGAGAGGTATTCGGTTACGGTAAGCACCATGTGATGTCCCACGACATTCTCATGAACTCAAGTCTCGTTGGATTCGATATCGGCGAAATTCAGACGATGGCAACGATGGTCAGATACCATCACAAGAAAATGCCTTCCGCAGACGATAACGGATTCCGCAAATTGGATGAAAAAACTTCCCTTGCACTGAGGCAGTGTATCCTCATTCTCAGAATGGCGGATGCTATGGACAGGCACAGAATGCAGTTGGAAACGGATTTTACTGTGGAGGCTGTAAAAGGCAACACGATAAAATTCACACTGATTTCCGAGCAGGATGTGAGCATGGAACGCTGGAAATTGGAGGAATCCGCAACGGATTTCAAGGTACTCTTCGACAGAAAATTATCGGTAGCCTGAAATCAGAGTTCCTTTTCCAATGTGTCGCAGATTGTCTTTAACACCTTGATGCGCCCGTAATACTTGTCCGTACTTTCGACGGAATACCAGGGCGCATCGGGGCTGTTTGTGTGTTCTATCATTTCGTTGACATATTCTTCGTATGTGTCCCATTTCTCTCTGTTACGCCAATCCTCATCGGTTATTTTCCAGC
>CAVFUJ010000075.1:0-5946 GCA_963625795.1 Anaerovoracaceae bacterium | reverse complement strand
GATTTGAGAAGGGACATGTTTTCAGTTATAGTGGGAAATTATATATTATATTCTATAATCAATTGTTAATGTATCTGATATCTGGCATATGCCGATTCTGAAGGAATGATAAAGTTCCTTCGAATGTTCGACAGGTGTTGTTAACGTCTGGCTATTTTGTGAAATTACACTTTGCTTAATTGGAAAAATCGAAAAACATACACTTTGCTTAATTCGATTTTGATGAAAATATACACTTTGCTTAATTCGATTTTGATGAAAATATACACTTTGCTTAATTCGTTTTATTGTGTGTATATACTGATATCAAATGCTGGCACTCTGAAAACAGTGATTAGGCATCTCCAGACCGCCTTCGGCGGTCAGCAGATGCTGTTTTTCATCACAGCTGAGGCATAGGACATTTTCCCAACAGCATGTCCGTATTCACAAGAAGGATGTTATTGTCGATTGCATATTCTTTCAAATCCTCAGTGAAACCCGACGGAGATATCAGCATCTCCCTCGGATGGCGTTTTGTTCTGAAATGAGATATTGCATCTTCCAATTTTCTCAAATCATCAAAACCTGCAGGATTATCGGCAAATACACACCATACGGCAAGATCCGCTGTGTTATTGCCGATTTTTACTTCCGCAGCGATGTCTATGCTGTATTCCGTAATCGGGAAATCTCTATTTGTTCCGTGTTCTTTTCCCCACCACGAACCGATACCCGTAACACAATAGGAATTGCAGATGATTTTTTCGCAGAATTTTCTGAACATTAGGCTGTGGGCTGCCGAAATCCCCTCATTCATCACATCGAATCTTATGTGCGGGTCCGATGAATATGAAACATCATGCCTCATTGCAATGAAACGGAGTGCCATGATGCCGTTTGATATTGTGTAATACTTCGGTTTCTTCGGTGCATCCCACATAGGGATGCATTCGGAAATCAGGTTCAGTTCTTTCATCGCATTAAGATGTCTGGCACAGGTGTTGCGGTCGATTCCCGTTTTCGATACAATCTCCGCAACCGTGACTTTTCTTTCACCTATCGAATCCAATATCATTACGAAATCTCTGCCTGAAGAAAATTCTCCGAATATGATATTCTCAGCCTCGTTTCCGAAGGGAGCCGACTGCGAGAGGAATCTGTTTTCAATGTATTCTCTGTATGTTTTCTCATCCGTCCGATGGTATATCGGGAAGCCTCCGGCGGTGAGATACATTCTGATTTGATCCGTATCCGATAAATGCGGATGGAATCCGATGCAGTCTGCGAAGGGTAATTCATCAAGATACAGAAGTTCGGCGCGTCCGTAAAGCGGACGCGAATAATCTGTTATTTCGTAATGCATAACACTGACGGAAGAACCTGTCATGATGAGTTTCGAATCGCCGAGCTGCATATCGATGAAATGTTTTACGATGCCGGCGAAGGAATCGTCACATTTCAGCATGTGCGGGAATTCATCGAATACGATTATCATTTTCTTTCCTTTGATGTAATCGGCAAGATTCCAGACGAAATCGAATGATGTTCTGTATTCTTTTTCGGTGCCGGTACGCTGACTCATCACTCTGCCTGCCATCCGGAGATTTGCTTCGGATGTGCTGTCGATGAAGCCGAATACGATGTGTTCCCTGTCTTTGATGAATTCTTTTACCAATGCGGGTTTGCCGGTATGTCTTATTCCGAAGACGGCACACGCTTTGCGGTACGGATAATCGCAGAATCTGTTCAGTTGGGAGAATTCTTCCTCTCTGCCGATGAGGGCGCACATCGATTTGATTATTCACTGTCCGTATTTATAATGGATATGAGTTTGCACTGATTCAGTGCAAAGAAAAAGTCTGCACAGAATCTGTGCAAACTTTTCATAAAAACATGTGACAGGATACGGATGAGGTCCTGCGGACCTCATCCTTCCGTCACTTTATCAGTCGACAGGGAAGTATCTCACGAAATCGTCAATTGTTCCGAATTCGTATCCGGCATCCTCGACAATTTTTCTTGCATCCTCCGGAGGGAAGGGATACCAGCGGATTCCGGTCATGTCATCATCCCTCGGATTCGGACCGATCTCGACGGAAATGTGATTTGCACCGTATTCGAAAGCATCCGCGGACATCGGGTGTACCGGTACGATACATCCCGCGCCGTTCACGAGACGGTTAACCGCAACCAACTGCATGTGCCTCTCATGTGATATTTCACCCAAATCAAACATCGGCGTTCCGGGTACCGCGACACGTTTCATCGTACACACGGTGACAGCTTTGATAACATCTCTGAAAAGTTCCAGGCGGTCCGCAATTTCTTCGTCTGTATGCTCCGGGCCTATCGGGTCGAGTCCGCAGGATGCCAAAAGTCCCGCCTCTTTTGAAATCATTATCGAATCGAGACGTTCCTGAGGTGTGAAATCGGTATCCTTTCCTTCGCCGAGTCTTACTGTGTGGTATACTGCATTGTAACCCGCTTCTTTCAGTTTTTTCGCGGATTCAAGAGTCTGTTCTCCTGTATTCGCAACAAGAATGTATCTTCCGGGCACATTCTTTCTGATGTGCCTGGCATATTCGCATAATGTTTCGTTGGGAAAGAATTCCGTAGTTCTCAGTACGAATTGGAAGTATCCTTTTCCGACGTATTCGCGTATTGTTTCGGTAATAACATCCAAAGGCACGTTTCTCGTTCCTTTGACTATTCCCCATTTTTCTCCGAGAGAGCAGAATCTGCAGTTCATCGTACACGGTGCGAAATCCACGCCGATTGAAATTCCGATTCTGATTTTCTTACCGGTTACGTGCTGCGCAATATCTTTCGCGGCGTCTCTGAGATACAGACAGTCGTCGGAGTACGGGTCGATACTCAGTAATGCAAGAATATCTTCACGCGGAACGGTCTTTCCGTTCATTGACATTTCTCTGACTCTGTCTATTGTTTCCCTGATATTCCCGGACATGCTGCTTTCACCCTGAATGTTCTGTTATACAGAGGAATATATGATAATAAGATAAAACAGTCGTTACAGGCACGGGCTCCGCCCGTGCCTGATAATGATATTACTCAGGAGTACCTTGGAGTATATGTAAGTAAAACTCCGTTACCGAGTACTTCGGAATTTACCAATTCCAGAGAAATTCCCCCTTCGGCAACCCAACCGTTGCCGTCGACGGGCGTAGGAGAATTCCTTCCTCCGATAAGCATACTGCCGACGAATACGGAGTATCTGTCTACTGATTTCTCTTTAAAGAAAGATGCAATGGTTTCTCCTCCGCCTTCCACGAGGATATTCTCTATTCCGCAGGAGGCGAGATGTTCCAAAATATCATTGAGATTGATTTCTTCGCATCTTATCGTGCTTACGCCGGGCCATGATTTCTCTGTGGAATCCAAAGTAACAATCACCGTAGGCGCTCTGTCATCCACAACTGCAGCATCCGAAGGAGTCTTTCCGTGAGGGTCGATGACAATCCTTATCGGATTTTCATCGAATGATGCACCCTTTACAGTAAGATGAGGATTATCTGCAAGTACCGTTCCCACACCTACAAGAATCGCATTGTACTGTTTTCTCAGTCTTTTCACACGGTCCAAATCTTCACGGGATGAAATTCTTACCTGTTTTCTTTCCGAACCGGCAATCTTTCCGTCCGCGGACATTGCGCAGTTCACATGAATGAAAGGTCTCATTCCTTTCCTCCGGGTGTGACTGTGAAATGATACAGATCTCCTTTTCTCTCCACGCCGAATCTTACGTCGAGGAAAGTCTCAAGAGTATCCATCTGACTGAGAAGGTGTCTGCTTATCCTAGATACAGTGAAAGCACTGTCTCCGTCGGCCATCGCCATGTACGGAAGCAGTTGATCCGCCGTATGTACATCCAAAGTCGAACCGGAATTCATCACCTGCAGAAGATCTTCCGCAGCATCAGTCCCGGCCTGTTCGGCCGGGTTGCCTCTTGTCGATAACACGTTACTTCCGAGTAATCCGTTTTCGTATTCCGCAACCAATGATAATCCCGCACCCTTGGAATCTCCCGAGGTACGCTGTACGGAGATTTCAATATCATAATCGTTTTTCAGCACGGACATACAGCCTTCGGTCATAGTGTCCGCAATCCATTTGGGAAGACGCTGAATGAAACAGACTCCTCTTATTCTTCTGAGTTCACCCAAATCGGTGAGCATAAGAGGTTTGATTTTTCCTACGGGACTGAAGACGGCTCTCACTCTTCCCCCGCCTTCGGGGTAGAAGCCTCTTCCGAGGATTTCCGCGCTTGCGGTTACACCCATTCTTTCCATCAGAGGATAGAGAACCTGCTGGTAGTAGTCTATAGGGGGCGCCCACATTACGTTTGTTCCGCCGGAGATGTCTACGGTTACTTCTTTGTCAAAACCTACCGTGGCTAACTGCATCGCCTGGAGAACGAGACTTACGCTTCCGGCGGTTCCGATATCCATTTTCATATCGTATCTGCGTTCTTTTCCCGGAATGACTGTAAGTTCTCTCGATCCGAGTGTGTTTCCGATTACTTCGGAACCTGTCATATCGGCTACTGCGCTTACCGCGGTGCAGTGCTGTTTGGAGAGACCGTTCGTGGGACGGTTTTCTCTTATTCTTGTTAAATGAATTTCCCTGCCGGTGACGGTACTCATGGCGACGGATGTGCGGACACTCTGGCCTCCGCCCTCGCCTCTTGAACAGTCAATCTCCAGCATGGATGTCATCTCCAAACCCATAGATGACATTGCTTAAATAATGTGAGTTTCGGGATGTGTGTTTCTGTGTGTCCGGAAGGTCTTCCCGCACGGAGTGCGGGAAGACCCGGACACACCGTTACCTGTTCACAGAGAACACAGTGAGATGAATTTTTTTTATTTCCCATCCGATAATCAAAGACACATGATGGTGCGATAGCCGGGAATCGAACCCGGGGCCGGTGCTTGGGAAGCACCTGTCTTAACCCCTAAACCACTATCGCTTCGGGTTCAAAGAAAGAATAGGTAGTATAGATAACTGCTGTCACGGCGGTGACAGCCTTTTATACCAAGTCAACATAAACCGAAGACGAGGGCCCGTGGTCTAGTGGTTATGACGCCACCCTTACAAGGTGGAGGTCGCCGGTTCGATCCCGGCCGGGCCCACCATTC
Organism: Anaerovoracaceae bacterium; assembly: GCA_963625795.1. GTDB lineage: Archaea > Thermoplasmatota > Thermoplasmata > Methanomassiliicoccales > Methanomethylophilaceae > Methanarcanum. Next base: position 805 of record CAVFUJ010000075.1, on the reverse strand, counting down.
CGGGTTTTGGGATTTGCCGATTTTTGGGCGTATGCTTGCGTTTCAGGGTCGGAAAATCGGGTAATCTTTATACGTTGATTAATCATAGTCCGTTTCGGTGATTTAACGGAATATAAGTCCAGAGTGATAGCTAGCACTGGGGACGGGAGGAACAGCTTCAGCTAGGCTGACCCTCTTCGGGGGATTTTCATTCCATTGCGCAGCGGACGCTCCGTTCGTTTTTCTGATCACCAAGTCATTTCGGAGCAGCCGCAGTTAAGCGCGGGAACAGTCCAGACCGTTGGATCCGGAAAAATCGAAGGCTCAAGATCACCGGGTCTTCGAGAGAGTGATAAAAATGAAATCAACAATGAAATCGGCGTTCGCATTTATTGCGGTCGCCATGATGATCATGGTCGCTGTCGTACCTATGGTCTCCGTGTTCACTGAAAGCAGTGATGCTACGGTAGTTGTGGATCCGGAAATTGCGGGCATTGGCATCGAAATTGACGTCACTGTCTATAATGCAAGTGGTAGTGCAGCCACTTCATTGACAGGTATGTATGTCATGGTGAGCTATAACGCAGGCAACGGAGTATATTCCGCGAAAGCTGCCATAGATTCTTCCGGGGACTCCGCATTTGAAATTCAGGAGAATGACATCACGAACGTCACACTGACTGTTGTCGACAAGGACGGCGTGAAGGTCGCAAAATACGGCGAGACCAAACTCGGCGATCTCAAAACCGGTCACTTTAACGCTTCGCTTAAAGAAGCTGCAGAGACAACGGTGACAGAAACGATTAAATTCTATGCAAAAGACAAA
>CAVFUJ010000074.1:0-6198 GCA_963625795.1 Anaerovoracaceae bacterium | reverse complement strand
AAACAATCCTTTACGGAATCGCATTCTCCGGAAAGAAACCGTTCATTATCTCCGAGGAAATCTGATTTGCTCCGTTCTAACAGAAAGGAGAAGACATATCCGAAGATTCAGAACCGTCGAACATACAAAGTTCCCTTTCCTTATCTGAGTATTCAGGTCTGACAATTTCAGAAACTATCCAATCGATTCGTTTAATACATCCCTCGCCATAAGGCGGATTATGAAGGTCGTCGCACTCAACGGTAGTCCGCGTTTGCTGGGAAACACATCCAATGCACTCAATGTGATACTTGACGAGCTGAACAAGGAAGGTATTGAGACAGAATACATTCAGATTTACGAGGATCATATGAATCCCTGTAACCACTGCAGCTCATGTGAGATGCGCGGCGACGGCAGATGCGTCGCCGAAGACGACAATATGAACACTTATCTCGATAAGATGAAGGCCGCGGACGGCGTAATCCTTGCATCTCCGACATATTTCGGTTCATGCACCGCACAGCTCAAAATGTTCCTCGAGCGTGCGGGATTTGCGTGTATGTTCGATAAAACCAAACCTCTCAGAGGAAAAATCGGTGCGGCGATGGTTATTCAGGAACGCAGCGGAGGTAATGCAGTCTATTCGGAATTGGTCAATTGGATGCTCATGAACGAGATGACTGTTGTCGGATCTTCGCCTCTCTGCATCATCAATGCCAAAAATCCCTTCGATTACGAAAAAGACGAAAAGGGAATGAAAGCTCTGAAATCCGTCGCAAAGAACATGATTTCGGAGTTAGAGAAAAGATGAAAGAAGTTTGAGATTCCTGTTCTTTTAATCAGAAGAACAGGAATCCGCATTTTTCTTTTATCGAAACGTTTGCGACTGCTTCCAAACGTTCCAGCGGTCCGGAGTACCTTCTGACGTACACTTTTCCTTCTTCGGGAAGTGCCGCTTTCAGGATTTCAACCTCTTTCAGAAGTTCGACTGCGTCTTCGGGTGAGAATCTCTTCTGTTCTTCGGAACTTTTCACTGCGGATGCGATAATCATACATCCTCTCTTCTCCGCAATCTGCGGGAGCAGACTGTTGTTCGGTCCGAAGGCTCCGATACATCCTCTGCCTTTGTCCCAGGACAAAGGACATTTTGCGCAGGTTTCGTTCATTTCATCGAAGTCGAGAAGATCCCATCCGGTCAGACGGTTGTCGGGATTGGAAGACGATACGGCTTTTTCTTTATCTTCATCACTCAGTTTGTCAAGAATGACCCAGCCTGTGTATTTCTTCTGAATCTTGGGTTTCAGGATTTCGAGATCGTCGGTATTTTTCACCTTTGCGATATAGATCGCATCGGCTTCCTCGTTGATTCTGTTCCTCTTGACGAATGCTTCGTAATCGGGGAATAACGAACGTGCATCGTCCAAAGAAACAAACTCATCTACCTCGGCGGCACCGCCGAAGGATGAAGGTTCATTCACCATTACTTTGACGAATTTATTCTTCAGTTCGCGGCAGAGTGCGTTCTCCGCCTCGGTTTCGCATACGCCTATGTTAATTCCCATCCAAGAATCACCTTTTTGACGTAATGACGAAGGATGATATATCGTCATCGAACGTTGTTTCCTTTATTATGATAAGAGACAATCGCCATCGTTATAATCCACGTCAGTATGAGGTGGTATGATGGCAGACATAATGATACGCAAGAGGAAGAGGATGAGAGAGAAAGAGATCAAAGCTCTCGCGGGACAGCTGAAGACACTGTTCGGTATCGACACGTTTACCGAGAAGGATGCTGTCGACATGGCGGAGAGTTCCGATTTCAATCTTGTTTTTGTCAACAATGTCATTCTCGCTATGGTGTATCAGGAAAAACCGTTCCTGACCGTCAGAGGTATCCTGAAGTACAGGCCCGAAGCGTGTGCCGTTACTGTGGATATGGGTGCCGTTCCGTACGTTACGAACGGTGCGGATGTCATGGGCCCAGGAATTACGGATGCCGATGATAACATCAAAGAAGGAGATCTTGTCTGGATCAGAGATGTCAAGAACAAAGCTCCGCTTGCGATAGGTGTTGCACTCCGCGATGCATCCGCACTGAAAGGCAAGGAAAAAGGAAAAGCCATACACACAATACACAACGTCGGAGACAAACTCTGGAAATCCGGTGAATGAAAATGCCGTTCGGTATCAGCAGGAAACTGAAAGAGTCGGACACAGGATGCGAGCCTGTGTTTGTGGATTTGTCGGAAGCGGAAATTCCGGGAGATTTATCCGTACTGAGGGTGAAAATCCTCAGAATCACGAAAGAATCCGACCTCAGCGGGATACCGGGCATACTGTCATCGGGTTGTGTTTTGATTGTCAACACGGAAGGATTCGTCGGAGATTCAAACACAGCGTTTGAAAGAATAAGGTCCGCAGCCCGTATGTCGGGATGCGAGAGCCTGATAATCAATCACATAACTGTCATAATTGTCCCGAAGGGCGTAAAAATAGCGAGTCTTGCCTTCAAAGGTGAATGAAATGAGCGACAGGACGAAAACGGTACATGATCCGATTCACGGGAGCATAACCGTAGGTCCTCCGTTCACAGATATTATGGACAGACACGAGATGCAGAGGATCCGTTCCGTCAAACAGTTGGGATTGGGCAATCTTGTGTTTCCCGGTGCGAATCATACAAGATTCGAGCACTGTCTCGGAGTGTGTCATCTGTCCGGAAGAATGGGCAGAATGATCGGTCTTGATGACGAAGATGTGAACACACTCATGGCTGCGGGACTGCTGCACGATGTGTGTCACGCACCGTTTTCCCATACATTGGAAAGCACGATGGAAGGGATTACAGGCAAAGATCACATGGACTTAGCCAGAGATCTGATTTTCGGTAAAGTACCGACTTATCTGAAAAGAGATGAGGATATTCTCGGAGGTACGTGTTCCATTTCCGAAATACTAGAAGATTCGGGAATTTCGGCGGAAACTGTGTGCGATTTAATATCGTATCCGAGGTCGGAATTGGGTTCTTTCAGTGCGGGAGATGAAAAATCGTTCTTCCCGTCCCGTGATTATATGCATCAGATTATCCACGGCCCTGTGGATTCAGATCAGATGGATTATCTCCTCAGAGATGCCCATTATACAGGGGTAAAATTGGGAACAATCGATATGGACAGATTACTGAGCCAGATGGTAAGATTTAACGATCAGTTGGTTCTCAGAAAAGGCGGAATATCCGCAGCGGAAGGTCTTGTTGTGTCCCGTCTTCTGATGCATTCTTCCGTTTATTTCCACAGAACTGTCCGTACTGCGGAGATGATGATGGTCAAGGCCGTTGAAGAAGCGATTTCACAGGGTGAAGATCTCTCCGAGATGTATCTTATGACTGACTCGGATTTAGTGCAGAAACTGATTTCCGCAGGCGGAAAGGCATCGAATCTGACAAGAGACATCATGTTACGCAGACTCCACAAGAAAGCTTATGCATTATACTTCAACAGTCTCAATGAAGATGTCATCTCGGGATTGGTGAAGTATGCGGATCCGAAGGTAAGAAAAGATTTGGAAGAACGCATAGCTTCGAGAGCCGGCGTAGACAGGACAGACGTAATCGTCGATATGCCGTCGAAATCTTCACTGTTACTGAAACAGAAGATCGGTAAGACCGATGTCAACATCCTTGACGACGGAAGAGTCAGATCGTTATCTTCATTCTCCGCTTTGGCAAGATCGATGCAGAGCAGAACGGGTCTCGATTGGGCGATAATGGTTTCCGCACCTGCCGGTAAAGAATGCGCCGTGGCCAAGGCCGCCCGTAATGTAATCGGAATAGACGATATCAGCCTTTGATGACACCGATGGGTCTCATCCTTGCGACTTTTCCCGTAAGTCCCGAGTTACATACAACGGAAACTACGCGGTCGACGTCTTTGTAAGCCTGCGGTGCTTCTTCTACGAGACCGTCATCGGAACCGCTTCTGAGGCAGATGTCGTTACCTGACATCCTGGCTCTTATCGAATCCGCAGTAATCGAACCTACCGCTTTCTTCCTTGACATGACTCTTCCCGCACCGTGGCAGGTGGAACCGAAAGTTTCCTTCATTGCACCTTCTTTTCCTACGAGGATGTACGTTCCCGTGCACATGTCTCCGGGAATGATTACGGGCTGTCCCACATTACGGTATTTCATCGTAATCTCGGGTCTTCCCGCTGCGAATGCTCTTGTCGCACCTTTTCTGTGAACAAGAACGCCCGTTGATTTTCCTTCGACATCGTGACGTTCCATCTTGGCGATGTTGTGCGCCACATCGTACATCACTTCGATTCCCATGCTCTCTGCGGAGCATCCCATGACGGATTCGAAGGATTCTCTGATCCAATGCGTAATCATCTGACGGTTTGCCCATGCGAAGTTCGCTCCGCAGGACATTGCTTTGAAGTAATCTTCACCTAACTGCGAATTTAAGGGAGCACACGCCAGCTGTTTATCGGGAAGATCTACGTTGTTATCTCTGACGTATCCTTCCATATTCATGAGATAATCCGTTGCAATCTGATGTCCGCATCCTCTCGAACCGCAGTGAACCGTAAGGGTAACCTGTCCCTCTTCGAGGCCGAAGACTTTTGCCGTGTCGGGATCGAATATTTCGTCGACAACATCCAATTCAAGGAAGTGATTTCCCGAACCCAAAGATCCCAACTGGGATATTCCTCTTTTCTTTGCTTTTACGCTTACTTTGGAAGGGTCCGCAGTGAGCATTTTACCTGTTTCTTCGGTTACTCCGAGATCTTCTTCCCATCCGAATCCGTTCTCGACGGCCCATTCGGAACCGTTCGTAAGGATTTCGTCGATGACATCCATGTTCACTCTTGTGAGTCCTTTGGAACCCAATCCCGAAGGAACATTTGCGTAGAGTGCGTCCATCAGATCCTGTCTCTTGTCTCCGATATCTTTCAGAGTCAGATTTGTTTTGATTGTACGTACGCCGCAGTTGATATCGAAACCGATACCTCCGGGTGAGATGGAGCCTGTGTCGGCATCTACGGCGGCTACGCCGCCGATGGGGAATCCGTATCCGAAGTGGATGTCGGGCATAGCCATGGCTTTACCTACAATTCCCGGGAGACACGCGACATTTGCAGCCTGTTGAGGAGAATTATCGCTCATGACTGCTTCGAGCATGCTTTCATCTGAATAGATGACTGCACTTGTCTTCATACAGGGCATATGGTCTGCGGGAATTTCCCATCTGTTGTCATCGATTTTTACGAGTTTCCCGTCCCATGTCATAGCGTTGCCTCCTTGTGAATAATGATTGAGAAGTAGGGGCCGGGACCGAGATTTGAACCCGAGTCAAGGGATCCACAATCCCCTAGGATAACCAAGCTACCCTATCCCGGCCATATTTCAAGTAGTGCATTGAGCAGTCATAGATAAAGTTGTCGAACGGTTTGTAATTCGCGGCCTTTATTCAGACAGGGTAACTGAGACAGTTCGTACTTTGTTCAGGCACAATGCGGAGTGCCGAAGGAATAATACAATCGGACAGATTCCGATTTGTCGGATATCATGGGACTTATCGGTTCGATCGATTCATACCGTAAAAGACACAAAGTCTACACTCTGAAGGAGATATCTGCAATTGCAGCTCCTATAGCGGAGAAGTACGGAACAGGTCGGATACAGGTATTCGGTTCATATGCGCGCGGTGAGGCAACACCTGACAGCGATATCGATTTGCTGATAACGCCCGGAAAAATCAGGAGTTATTTCAAGTTCGCAACTTTGGCTGCGGATCTTGAGGATGCTTTCGGTAAGAAGGTCGATGCCGTATCTTCGGGATGCGATAAACGTTTCATTGACAGAATCCGTGCGGATTCGGTGACGGTGTATGAGGTTGCCGATTGCGATGAAGTATGACAGCAATCGAGTCATGTGAGGTGGCGATGTTTTGCGAACTACAGCCTGTCAGAACAGCGATGGTAATTATTAATAACGGGTGTGCATATATTCAACTACAAACCCGCACATGTCCGCAACCGCGAATCAGAGGGTTAGCGAGAGTACGGACCGCTGTGCACATTTTTATTACAGAGTTTCATTGAATCAGTAACCTGATATCGCGATACAGTCCGTCTCCGATTTCTGTCCGATGTCCGTATGCCGTGTCATGAGAATATCATGATGTTCCGTATGTGATGTTCTTATTCCGA